>DMQW01000157.1 GCA_003455565.1 Limisphaerales bacterium | reverse complement strand
GGACGGCCGCCTATGCAACCGATCCAACCGGCCCCGTCACAACCCGCGCCGCCGCAACCTATGCCGGTAATACCCGAGCCAGTGATACCAAATCCCGCACCGACCGTGCCTTTTCAACCGGGGCAGCCTGTTCAGCCAGCACAACCCGGGCAACCGTTCCAACCTGCTCAACCCGGGCAACCCGTCCCTAATCAGCCGCCAGCATTCACGAATCGTCCGCCGGTGTTCACGAACCAACCGCCCGTGTTCACGAATCGTCCGTTCGTGTCCACCAAACATATGGCTTGATTCTCTATCGTCCTTTTCCGATACCCAAAAAATCGCTTATGAAAGACCCCGTCTATAAACTCATCGAACTCACCGGCACTTCCACCACTTCCATCGAGGACGCCGTTGAAAAGGCCGTTAACCGGGCGCACAAAACCATCAAGAACCTGTGCTGGTTTCAGGTGGTCGAAACGCGCGGCAACATCGCCAAGGGAAAGGTGCTTCACTGGCAGGTGACCATCAAAGTCGGCTTCGCCGTGAAAGACTGAACGCAACCGAGCGTAAAAACCGCAGGTTAATTTTAAGAACATTATGACTAAAGAACAAACAACAGCAGGACTGAACATCACCCGTGAACAGATGATCCAGTTATTGAACGAGGATCTGGCGGGAGAATATCAGGCGATCATTGCTTACACGGTATATAGCCAGGTGATCAAAGGCGCCGCTTACACGGACATTGCGCGGGAATTGGAACTGCATGCGGGCGAAGAATTGCAGCACGCCATAAAAATTGCCAAACAGATTGATTATCTGGGTGGTATGCCGGGCGTGACGCCCAAGCCGGTTATCACTTCCAATGACCCGGTCGCAATGTTGCGCGCGGATCTGGAGAACGAACGGACAACGGTGGGACGTTATCGCGAGCGCATCCGGCAGGCCGAGGCGATGGGGGAATTTGCGTTAAGCGAGACCTTGCGCGCGATCATCGTGCAGGAGCAGGAGCATGAAATTGATTTGAGCGCTGCACTGGACATCAACGTGCCTCTCCCTAAAAAGCCTGCGGACAGAAAAATTGTCGAAACCAAGTAAAGAGCAGCTATGCCCCAAGGAATGCGCCACTGGTATGAAACCCTCTTCCGAGAATAATCCTGTTCACCACACGCAGAAAATCAAAGCCCGGATGCGTCAGTTCATCGAGCATCTGCGCGAGGACGTTGGAAAAGTCACGGAGCCGAAGGCCCAGGCGCTATTCGAGACTTCGGCGGAAGTGCTCGCCGGCTTGGTCAAAGCCTTCGACGATTATGAGAAAAAAAGCGAAGCGGCGTGGCGAGCTAAACCCATGGCGTCCCGCCCGAAAGAAAGAACCACCAATGCCCCAAGGCGATAAATCCAGTTATACTGACAAACAGAAGCGTCAGGCGGAACACATCGAAGCTGGCTACGAGAAAAAGGGTGTCAGCACGAAAACTGCGGAAGCGCGGGCTTGGGCCACCGTGAACAAACTCACCGGCGGCGGCAAAAAGAGCGGCTCCGGCCGGAACCAGAAATGATTTATTACCATGCCAGCCTTGACCGCCAAACAAGTCAGCCTTCACTTAAAAGCCGTCCCGAACTGGTCGAAATGCGCGCAAACCATTCTTCGGACCTTTAAGTTTGAGGGATTCTTAAACAGCATCGATTTTGTCAACCGGATCGCCAGGAAAGCTCAAAAAATCAATCACCATCCGGATATTGATATTCGTTTTAACAAGGTGACGCTGAAGCTCACCACGCATGATGCGGGAGGATTAGATAGGCTGCAAACCCGCTTCGTTTCACTTCCAATAAGTCCAGTCCACATCGGGAAACAAATTGTCGCGGGACTCGATTTCAGCCAGCCATTTTTCGTCCACGCTCGTGGTGGTGAGCTGTTCGTGCAACGCGATGAACCGGAGCAGATGGTCTTTCACCCGGCGGCGCGCGTAGTCGGGACTCGTGCCGGCGCGCAAAATAAACGGCCAGTCGCTCGCCTGCGCCAGCAGCAGTTCGCGCGCGGCCTGTTTCAAGGCGCGGGCTTTCAAGCCGTCGGCCTTCGGGAATTTTTTTGCGAGTCCGCTCATGCGTTCCTGCGCGATCTGCAGGTGCGGATAAATCCATTCGTTCGATTCATTGAGCCACACGCGCCAGTAACCTTCCTCGCCCCAGCTCGACGCGCCGGGCGTGGCAATCTGGTTCGTCGGATGCCGGTGCAAATATTCGCCGGGCGTGATCATCTCAATGGTTTTGTGGTCATTGGCAACCGTGCGCGCGACGGAGTCTAGAAACTCCGGACCTTCATACCACCAGTGACCGAACAGTTCGGCGTCATACGGCGCGACGATGATCGGCGGACGGTCGAGCAAGCCGTCGAGTTTCTGGATTTGCGCGGCGCGTTCGCCGATGAAATGCGCGGCGTGTCCGCTCGCGGCCTTGAGCGCGTGGTCGCGCTGGTAAATTTCCTTCGGCCCCGTCCCGCCGGTGATGCGGTAATACTTCATGCCGGTGAACCCGCGATTGTCGGGTGAGGGCAGATGCGGTTTGACGTAGTCGAAATCGAGGTCAAAGCCGATGTCGCGGTAGAAATCGCGATAACGCACATCGCCGGGATAACCTTCATGTTTGCTCCAGACCTGGCGGGAGGAATCGTAGTCGCGCCCGAACGCGGCGACGCCGTTGGGCGCGTAAATCGGCGCGAAGGTGCCGTAACGTGGACGCGGTTTGGCATGCAAAATTCCATGCGTGTCGAGGATGAACCAGCGGATATCCGCCTCCTGCAAAAACTCTTCGACGCCCGTGGCGTAGGCACATTCCGGCAGCCAGATGCCTTTGGGATCGCGCCCGAAACAACTGCGGTAGTGGTCGCGCGCAGTCAGGATTTGCGCGCGGACGGACGGCGGATGACCGGCGAGCAGCGGCAGCAGTCCGTGCGTCGCCGCCGTGGTGATGATTTCAATGAAACCTTCGTCCTGAAATTTTTTGAAGGCGCTGACGAGGTTGCCGTCGTGATGCCGCCACGTTTCGCGCGCGAGGGAAAATTTGTGGTGATACATCCACGCAAGGTCGCGGAAGGCGCGGTCCCAGTGCGTGCGGTGGATTTCCTTTTCAGCCAGTTCGACGAGGCTGTCGAGATGTTTTTCATAACGCCGCCGGAGTAAATCGTCTTGCAACATCGCGCAGAGTGTGGGCGAAAGTGAGAGCGTGATGCGCACGGCGAGCTGGTCGCGCCGCCAGCCTTCGAGAATTTGAACCAGCGGTAGGTAGGTTTCGGTGATGGCCTCGAACAGCCAGCTTTCTTCGAGAAATTTTTCATGCTCCGGGTGGCGCACAAACGGCAGGTGCGCGTGGAGCACGATGGAAAGATAACCTTGCATGGTCGGGGTTGGACGCCTAATCGTCCAAAATGTTCGAAATCCATTCCGCCAATGCTTTCGCTTTGATGAGGGCCACGATGCCGAAGAGCAGCGGCACCGATTTCACGATGAACGGCAGCACCTGCATCGCCGTGTGGTTGCGATCACAGACAGCCCAATACAAGACCAGTTCCACAATCGTCCAGCCGATGAGCGCGACGGCGATGAAACGGACGAGCATCAAGGCTCCGCGTTCGGGCGCGTCCATAAAAACTCACAGGTTCTCCGGCAACGGCGGTTTGAGCGACGGGTCCTGCGGCGTCGCACCGACATCGCCGAGGTATTCGGTCTGGCGGCTGAATTTCAATTCCGCCGCGCGTCCGTCCGTCCCGTCCGCCGAAACGGCGACGGCGGGCAGATCGTATTTTCCATCCGGCAACGCGAACCGAAAACTGAACGTGCCGTCGGAACGCAATTTGATTTCGTGACCGCCGAGCGTGACCCTGGCGTTCGGCTCGGTCGCACCGTAGATGATCAACTCGGCATTGACGTTGAACCAAAAACCGTTGGCCGACGCGCTGGCTCCGCCACCGCCGAACGGACTGCTGGCGCTGGAGATGCCGGGGCTGGAAATGCCAAACGCCGTGACGGGCGAAGTGACATCGTGCGACAGACGGCGGCGGATGAGTTCGGTGATTTCTAGCGAACCCATCCAGACGTGACGGGTCTCGTCAATGCTGATGATCTTGGCGAGCGCCTGCTCCTGTTGTGGCGTCCACACGCGCGTTGGACTGGGAGTGAAAACGGGCGAATGGATCGAGTGGGCGTAGCGCGGCAGATCGGGATGACCGTGGCGGCGCAATTCTTCAATCGCCTGCGCCAGCGGAAGGTTGTCGCGCACCGCGTCCTCGATGATTTGCATCAATTTCGCAAACGGAAATTCATACGGAATGGTGGCGAATTCCGCGTCGTTCTCCGCCGACACGGCGTCGGGCGGCGTGACGGTGCCGCTGGAAACCGCGACGCGCGTCCATTTGCCGAGCGCGGAATAATAGCCGAGTTCGGCGGCATAGGAATTTCCCGCGCGCTCGACGTGGGCGAACCAGTGGCGCGATTCGGGATGGACGTGGGTTTCGTAGGTGGGATGACCTTCGATTTTGCCGGTGAAAATGCGGAGGATGAGATGGCCGTCGGTGGAGGCGGCGTTGAGCTCGAGCTGCTGCTCGCGGGTCAGATCCCAGTGCGCGTAGAGCCAGTGCGGATCGCGCGCGGTGAGGAAAAGTTTTTTGGTGCCGTAAGCTTCGGGCAGTTCGCCGCCGGAAAAACTTTGCGCGGGCGGCGTGGCGCCGAGGGAAAACTTCTCGCCGGGACCGCTGGCCGCAACCGGCGCGGGCGCATCGCCTTCCAGCAAAATGGGCGGCACCACGGTTTTTTTCCGGCGGATGTAGCTGCGGCGGACCACCGTGGTGGCGGCCACTTCGATTTTGGGAACCGCCGTCGGCGCGGCTTTGGGCGCGCGGCCCTTGAAGATTTTTTTGGCAGGCGCGACGGCGGCGGCTAGCAGCGACTTGCGCGGGGCGCGTTTGGGTTTGGTTTCTGCCACCGGGGCGGAATCCTTGGCGGCAGCTTTGGCGGCACTGCGGGTTTTGGCAGCGGCAGCTTTTTTGGGTTCCGGCGCGGGTGCTGGTTTTTTTTTCATAGCAGCAGTTCCTTGTCTGTCTCTTATACACATCTC
>DMQW01000090.1 GCA_003455565.1 Limisphaerales bacterium | reverse complement strand
TCGGACGAAAAATACCACGAGCCGCGGTGATGCGGCTGGCCAAGCCAGGTCTGGCCGTAAGGTGCCGGCTCGAATCCGCCGCCCGCGCCACCGTCGTTCAACTGGCCAGGATACCAGTAGCCGTAGTTGGATTCCGAGGTGCCTGTGTTCATCAACGCCCATGCGCTGAGATACGAAGCATAACCGAGCCGCAGATAGGGCGCGGGATTGGTCGCAAAGTTCAGCGAGTAATCAAGCACACTCCAGCCGCCCATTTGCGACATGTAGGTCAGCACATAGGCGTTGCCCGCGCCGCCGCGATAATCGCTGCCGAGATAGTAATAGGCCGGCTCCAGCCAGCCGCGGCAGAAAATGTTCGCGGTGATTTGCGTTTCCATAAATCGCTGCGCATTCGCGAGCGGGATGCCGGAGTTTGTCTCGCCCGGTTGGTCCGCGTGCTGCAGCGCGTATTTCGCGAACGCGTGAGTGGATTCAAAACCGGTGGAATCAAACGCGTACTCCGAGCGGAACAAATCCTGTTCGTCATTCACGAAGTTTTTCACTTTGCGCTCCCAGAATTTTCTCAACGTGCCGGCTTCGTCGTTCATGTTGCTGGCTTGGAGTTCGGCGATCAAGTCAACGATGACAACTTCGTTGTAAAAGCCCGTTCCCCATGGCGACCAGCCGTTCCAGACTTCGTGGGGGATGGTGAAGAAGGCGTTTGCCGTGCCGTATGCGCGCTGCAAATATTCCTTCGCAGCCATGGTCGTTTTAATTTCCGGATAATTTTTCGCCAGGCGATACATGCCCAAATACATCTGGATGATGTGCGGGTAATCGTATTCTCGCCAAATGTGAAGCTGACCGTTGCGTCCGGGATCGCTGCTGTCGCGGTTCGTCTTCCAGTTTGGAATGCCGTAAATGCCGTAAGCATATTTTTCTTCAGCAGTGCGTTGCAGTCCGCCCCAGACGAAATGCTCGATGTAATAATCCAGCGCCTCGACTTCGCTTTGCACCGGATACTCCGCGTTCTTCGCCGCGAGAAACGCCGGCTTGCCCAAGCCGGGATCATCGCACGTCACTGCGTAAACTCGCGCGCGTGGTATGGGCGCGTAATCGTCGGGACTGATCAGTTTCTGAGCGTCCATGTTCCAATCCGTGATAAGGCCGTTGTACCATTTGCTGGGATCACGATGCTGGGATCGCGCGAGAAACGCGCCGCGTTTTTTGATCAACGTCTCGAGCGGTTCGGTGGAAAAAAATTCCAGAAACATCTGCTGGTTTTTTCCGTAGTGAACGGTCAGGCGATTCTCGCCGAGCTTTGAAAAATGCACTTTGAACAAATGCGCGTCGCCTTTCGCGCCGAGCGATTCAATTTTGGTTTTCTTCGGAAATTCGGCTTCGACGGATTTAATTTTTTGTTTTGTCCGAAGGGAGAATTCCGCGAACAGATTCGCCGGCACGGTCATACCGGGCACGACTTGAACGTCAATCTTTCCTTCATCCACGAGAACTTGCCGGACACCGTCGTAATCATCCACGAAACAAAATTTGAACGCATACGACTCGGCGTCGCCGTGCTGACCTTTCGGCGCGAGCGTGAGACTCGTGTTGGGCTGACGCCAATTTGTTCCGCGCTCTTTCGCCGTCGTGCCCGCCGCAGCCGAGTGAATATAGACGCTGTATCCACGGCCACCGCCGTCGAAACCACCCTGGTTGTCCCAATATTCGAGCTTCGTGTTTTTGGTCGGAATCAAAGTGAGAAACGGCGCGGCGCTGTCGGAGCGCATCCAAAACAAAAACGAGCCGTGCCCGGAAATAAAACTGTGTTTAAGGATGACGGGACTTCTTCCACCTCTTTGCCCGCCAGCACCTCCGCGCTGTCCGCCGCCTCGGGAGACGGGAAGCGGCACCGCTAGGTCGCCAATCTCGACCGGCTGATCACTGGCGTTTTTAAGATTGAGCGTCCAGAGGATCGCTCGCTCCTGAATGTTGAAACGCATTTGAAGAATGAGCGTGGCGGATTGCCCATTCGTGATTTGATACGTGGCATTGTGTTCGGTGCCGTCGGTGCTGGAGGAAAAAGTTCCTGCGTCAGCAAGCGTCGCCGTGTTGACGGACTGCCAGTCGCCTTTGCCCTGGCGGTACTTGATAAACGCGTCGCCAAGCCTTCGTCCTTGCGCGACGAATTCAGTTCCGTTGTGATCGTGCATTTGTCGCAGACTGACAATTGCGCCGGCGTCGAGTTTTATTTGAAACTGCGAACTGGCGTGGCTGGCGGTTGGCTGGTTCGTCGCCTGCGAGAACAAAACCGCAGTTGAAGCAAAAAACAAAAGCAACCCCGCCCACCCGCAACTGAAACAATACGGGAAATTCTTTTTCATGAATTGCTCTCAAAATGGCAACGGGAAACGATGATGTCCCGAAAAACTTTTTTGTGCCGGCGCAAAATTATCGTCGCAGATCGCGGTGGCTGCGGTTTTGAGAATGCAAATTGTATTGTTGAATCGCGGGTTTGCGATTCATGCCGTCCCCGATGTTTCCGCCACCCGGCTGGATGATATCGAATAGCTGGTTGTGCATTTCGAGCATGTGCGAAGCTGCCGATCGCGGCTTGAATGCCTTAAAATGCACTTTACGCAAGACTCAAGCCTTGAAATGTTTCGTCCCAACACATTCCCGCTTATGCCCACAAAACAAAAACGCAGTTCACGGTCGTTCCTGTTCGGCCATGCACATTCACTCGCGACCATCGCGATTTTCGCAGGCCTTTCTTCCTCAATGGCGGCGCCGCAAACCGCGTCCACAATTCAACCGATCAAAAATGTCATTCCATACGCCGCCCGCCCGCTGCCGATGTCGGATGTGCGGCTCACCGGCGGGCCGCTCAAACATGCGCAAGACCTTGATGCTGATTATTTGCTCAAACTCGAACCCGACCGGATGCTTTACTACTTGCGCCAGCGTGCCGGGTTGGAGCCGAAAGCTCAACAAGGCTACGGCGGATGGGACGGTGAAGGCCGGCAACTGACCGGTCACATCGCCGGCCATTATCTTTCTGCGGTGAGTTACATGTATGCGGCCACAGGTGATCCTCGTTTCAAGCAGCGCGCCGATTACATGGTTCAACAACTCAAGGAAATTCAGGACAAACAAGGAGACGGTTACATCGGCGCACTCATGGGCACCGAGCGAATGGATGGCACCAACCAATTGGTGGATGGCAAAATGCTTTTCAATCAGCTTGCTCACGGTGAAATCAGGTCGGGTGGATTCGACCTCAACGGCATGTGGTCGCCGTGGTATGTGCAGCACAAACTCTACGCTGGCTTGCGCGATGCGTATCGTCTCACTGGAAATCGCACTGCATTGGAAGTGGAAATAAAATTTGCGGAATGGGCGGACGGCATTCTTTCCAAACTCAGCGACGAGCAGATTCAACGGATGTTAAACACCGAGTTCGGCGGCATGAACGAAGTGCTGGCTGATCTTTATGCCGACACCGGCGACAAGCACTGGCTGAAGGCGTGCGACTATTTTGAACATCGCGCCATTGTCGAGCCGCTCGCGCGACACGAGGACATTCTCGGCGGCAAACATGGCAACACTCAAGTGCCCAAACTGCTCGGCGAGTTGAAACGTTACATCTACACGGGCAACGAAACCAATGGCTCCGCTGCGAAATATTTTTGGGACCAGGTGGTGCTTCATCACAGTTTCGCCACTGGTGGCGACGGTCACGACGAGTATTTCGGGCCGCCCGACAAGTTGAACAACATCGTGGATGGGCGCACCGACGAAAGCTGCAACGTCTATAACATGCTCAAGATGACGCGCGTGCTGTTTGCGCTTCAACCCGACGTAAAGTATGCGGAGTTTCAGGAGCGCGCGTTGTTCAATCACGTCCTCGGCTCGATTGATCCCGAAGACGGCCGGACGTGTTACATGGTGCCGGTCGGGCGCGGCGTGACGCATGAATATCAGGACATGTTTCGCAGTTTCACCTGCTGCGTCGGCACAGGCATGGAAAATCACGCGCTCCATGCCGACGGAATTTACTACGAGTCCGGCGACAAACTTTGGGTGAACATTTACACGCCATCCTCTGCGGAATGGAAAGCTGCGGGAGCGAAGCTTGAAATGCAAACGGACTTTCCCGAAGGCCAATCGGCGACGTTAAAATTAACGCTCAAGTCGCGAAAGAAATTTACGCTGGCATTGCGCCGTCCGTCGTGGGCGGGTGGAGGATTTTCTGTAATGCTCAATGGCAAAGCGGTAAAAGATTTGCCGCAGCCTGGCTTGTATGTCGAGTTGAACCGCACTTGGAAAAATGGTGATACGGTCGAATTGGTTCTGCCGAAAACACTTCACGAAGAAGCCCTGCCTGACAATCCGCGTCGCGTCGCGTTGATGTGGGGACCGCTGGTGCTGGCTGGAGATTTGGGGCCGGAGGAAAGACGCGGACGTGGCAACCGCGCCGCGCAATCAGATGCCGTGCCGGTATTCGTCGTCACGGAGCAGCCCGTTGCGAACTGGTTGAAACCTGTTCCCGGCAAGCCGGGCAGTTTTCGCACTGACGGTGTTGGTCATGAGAAGGACGTGGACTTCCTGCCTTTCTATCGTCTCCATCGGCGCACATACGCGGCGTATTGGGATTTGTTCACGCCACAAGAATGGGCGAAAAAAGCCGAGGAACTAGCCGCCACAAATGAGAAGCAGCACAAGCTCGAACTCGCAACTGTTGCCTACGCACAGCCGGGCGAAATGCAACCGGAGCGTGATTACAACTGGCAAGGCGAGGAAAGTGAAACGGACCGTATCATGGGCCGCGCGGCCCGTCGCGGCACAAAATGGTTTTCCTTTGACCTGCCCGTGGACACGAGTCATCCGATGGCTTTTGTCGTCACATATTACAGCGATGAATGGCGCAAGCGGACATTTGAAATTCTCGTGGACGGCCAGCGGGTGGGCGAACAAACGGTGGAGAAAGACGGCATAGCACCCCGCTTTTTTGATGTCGAGTATGCGATCCCTGCGGAGTTGGTGAAGGATAAACAGAAAGTAACGGTTCGTTTCCAGGCCACCAATGGAAATGAAATTGCGGCGGTGTTCGGCATTCGCATGATTCGCGCTGATGCAGCCAGATGAAGGAAATCAGTTCTGAATTCAATTCCGTCATGGAAACGTGGTGTATTTGTGACATTGGGCTGTGGATTCCTGTTATGTTCAAAAGCGATAGTCATGTTAATCTTTGCTTAAACATATGCGGGGTGCTGATGGGTTGAGTGTTGAACAAAGGCAGGAGAAGAAATTGCGTTCGCCGCATACCGGCAGGTCGGCGCGGCGTTGTTAAAGGGAAGCAAAAAACAAGCAAAGCAGAAATAAACAGAAAAACAAACTATGAAAATCATGATTCGGTGTGGAATGGCGTTGGTATTCCTCGGATTACTGACGGTGCAAACATCGGTGAAAGCCGGCAGCATAACCAATAATTTTAACAACTCCCTGGACTATCTGGCCAATGGCGTGCCCGGTTCGATGTGGGACGGCGTCTATCTTGGCTTTGGCGATGTGCCCGGCGGGAACGACGCCGGCGATGTGGGTTATTCCCTTCAAGCCAATGAAACCGCCAATGCGGGTTTCCTGACGGTTCAAAGCAGCCAAACTGACTGGGCGGGAAGTGGTGATGACGGTTTCTTCCTGTGGAAAACTGTGGCGGGCGATTTTGATGTTTCCGTCCAGAACGTCGAACCCTTTGAAAGCCCCGCTTATCACATGGGCGGCCTGTTGGTGCGGGCTTTCACCACCAATGGCCCCGCTTGGGGTGCGCCGTTTGGCGGGTCGGAAAACTCGGTTTACCTGCCACGCTTTCAAGAATTCGGAATTGATGAAGACATACGATATACCACTAATGGCATTGATATGGACGGCTATATCAGCGTTCCTGGAACTGATAGTGATACAAACACCAGCCGCTATTTCAGGATAACCCGTGTTGGCGATGTCTTCAGCTTTTATACCAAAACAAACCAATCAGATGCCTGGGCACTGCACGGCAGTCTGACGCGCAGCGACCTTGCCGGTGTGCCAATGCAGGTCGGGATTGCGGATTCGACGTTCGGTTCGAGCACGCCCACTACTTTCTATACTGATTTCGAACTCACTGGAACCAACGTGACTGCAACCGTCACCCGCCCCACCGACCCGTCTGGACTGGTGGCCACCATTCTTAACCCCACACAGGTGAAGTTTTCGTGGACTCCGGGAGCCGGGAGCGCCGGCAGCATTCTTGTCATCCGCAAGAACAACGCGCTGGTTATGAGCGACAAGCCCATTGACGGTTACAA
>DMQW01000435.1:883-3852 GCA_003455565.1 Limisphaerales bacterium | reverse complement strand
ATGTGAGGCCGGCCGACGCGACCGGCACGAGCGTTTCTTTGGCAAATTTTTTGTCGCCCGTATATTCATAATAATCGAGCATCATCATGCTCAATTCCAAAATTGGCGTGAAGTAATGGCCAGTCCAATCTTCTTTGACTTCCGGCCCCCAGTATCTCAACCCACCCCAAAACGGAGCTGTCTCGGCGAAATACGAGCCTTGATGATGGTAATAACCGTTCACTTGGACGGCGTTCGGCGCAAGTTGACCGGCATACATCTTGAACAGCGGCATCATTATGTCGAAATCGCCCGCCATCAACCGCGGCCAATACATCGCGCGCGTATTTTGAAACCAATACTGTCCGCCCCATGTGCGTTGGTCGGCTGACATTGCCCTTGTGGGACGTCCATTGCCTTGCCGCGATCCCGGATTATCTACAATGAAAATTGAACCATTGAATTTGATCGGATAAGCGCCGCGACCGCCACAGGCGGTAATAAAACGCTGGAGAACGCAGCCCTGCGTGGCATTCGTCGCATCCTGATCCCCGCTGACAAAAACCCAGCTCCGATGCCAGAATTCATCCCACCATTTTTGATGGGCTTCGCGTGTCTGCTCGAGTTTCAGTTTGTCAATTTGAACGATTTTTTGATCCAGTTGTGCCAGCCATTCATCCGCGCCAGAAGTCGTCGCTGTCAACGGATAGATGGAAACAAGTTGGGAAACGGCGGGCGCGGCTGACGTCAGCGTGCTGTCGTTCTGACTCACAAGACCTTTGCCCTTGATGACCGCGCCGAAAGTCAGATTGGCAACGTGCGGACTGGCATTCGCGGGATTCCGATGATACCAGGCAATGCGATTGGTTTGGCCCGACAACGTCACCTCTCTCGCGCTGGGCGCACGCCAGTTGTTCAGTGACACCGTAAGCGAACGCGGTTGGGCATGGTTCGCTTCAATCCGAATAACCGGATTATTTGCGTCCACCCAAACACGCAGGGTCGTAGTGCCCTCCTGAATTTGAATTTCTCCCGTTCGCAGCTTGAGCGTTTGCAAGAAAGTTGCTCCGCCAGCAAGCGGACTTGGATTCAGGGAAACGCGCACTCCACCGACCTTCATCAACCCTTGGTCGCCATTCACGTCCTGATTCCAGGAATCGGTTTTGCCAATGTAGAAAACCAGATCGCCGTTCGTTTCCACCCACACATTCAAACCAATATCGCCATTGCCGACGGGCATGGATTGCGACGAAGTTGGGCCGGGAACATTCCAGATCACGTTGTTCGCATCCAGCTGGGAATTGACATCTGCGAAAGCTGCCCGGGCAGAAACCATCAATAGAAAACAGATGGCGGGAAATGATCTGAACATCAGTTTCTGTCCCGGCGTCGTCCGGTGAACTGGCGGCGGGTTAATATTTGATGATTGTGCAGACCGAAAAGTCCGGCATGGAACACGCCGGCTTGAAGAAATATTAATTTGTGGGTTCACTGGCTCCTGTATATTCACCCCTGCTTCGACTGTAAATAAAAATGCGCCAAACCAACGATTTTACCCCGCCTCAACAGGGCAGCGCGGCGATGCAATCCGAGCCGGCGACGGGCGCGAAATTCGGGCCGGTCGTCAGCCGCTTGTGGCCGTCGGAATCAAGGCCGACGCCGGGCATCAATCCCCGGGCCATTTTCTTTTTGGACGCGTTCGACATCAATTCAGCCTAAAGCCAGCGTCCAACCTGGTCAATCCAATCCAACATAGCGTGTCAAAGTCCGTTCACCACGCCCATGAACAAAATCATTTCGCTGCGCGCGTCCACGATGGCGAACAAAAATGGCCGATCCACAATCATCTCAAACGGCTTCGGCGGATTCATTTCCGGCATTCCACCAGCCATAAGAATAACTGTCACCGCCGCCGCTTCGGTTCCTTCCTCGTTCAATTCCACAAAGGCTTTCTGCCGGACTTCGGAAATGAAGTGCAGGTCGTTGAACATTCCCGAAAAATCCGCCTGCTTTTGATTGAACGCCGTTTTCATTCCCAACGCTTCGAGCGGGCGATTCAGTTCCAGCGTGTTTTCGAGTTTGAATTTAGGCAGCACCACTAAACCGTCGTGTTCGGAAAATCCCGACACCGTCACGCGCCGCCATTTGTCGCCGTCCATGATTTGCAGCAGCTTCGCCGGGCTGGAGCCGGGGTCGGGCAGAAAAACATACATCGCCAGATCGCCGCCCATGTAAGGCAGCCGCACGGCCTGATAACCGGAACCTTTGCGGTAGGTGAACTTTTTAGACATCTCCATCATCGGTAGATTTTTTACCGCGCCGGCGGCGGGATGAAACGGTCGCTCCTTCGTCAGATTCTTGTCAAACGGGTCGAGCCATTTGCCCTTGAAATAAATCGCGTTCGCCAAAACCAAATCCGTGTAAAGCGGATCAATCATGCCATTGGCGATGCCGGTGATGCGTCCGTGCGTCTGGTCGCTGGCCCACTGGTTGATTTCGTTTTCCGCCGCCGGCACGTTGGCAAAGTCCAGCGCCTTGACCGTTGATGCGAAAAATTTCTGATTCGCCGCGAGGAAGTCCGGCTTGATTTGCGCGCTTTGCCGATACCACAGCGCATTGGCCGTGGTGAGAATGACGTTGGTGTCTTTTGGATTCAGCAAATCCGACGCGGCTTTGCAGGCCGCGTTCAACCCAGCCGCAGAAATGCCCGCCGTTTCCAAAACCTGCTGCATTTCAGTTTTCGTCTGTCCCGCCGCTCCATTGCCCACCATTTGCAATGCGGTGGCGGCGCTGTAAGGCGAAACAAAAATGCTCGCGCCGGGCTGCTCCGTGACCAGTTGCTTCAGTAGTTTGAACGCAAAGGTGTTGTTGGCAGCGGCCAGTTTTGACAAGTCAGATTCCGCCGCTGAATTGATTTGAAGACCGGCGGTCCAAACAACTGCAATCAGCAGGCAAAGTTTTGTTTTCATGTTCCAAATCTAGTCCAACGC
>DMQW01000435.1:0-667 GCA_003455565.1 Limisphaerales bacterium | reverse complement strand
GCTTTGCAGCATGGCGGTCGGGTGGCACGCCCGGCATGAAGCCGTCACGAACTGGTGTTTTTGACCAGTTTTCAGGGTTTTAATATAACCTGCTCATAATTAGCGTATTGGAGCATGATTTTACGGCAAAAACATCAAAACTTAGTGTTTCCGGGTCAAAACTTAGCGCGTCGGTGTCAAAACTTAGTGCATCGGCATTAACACTTAGCGTTCCGGCATCAAAAGTTAAGGCTCCGGTATCGAAACTTAAGCCGTTGGCATTGCCGAATAGCGCGCCGACATCACGGGACAGGACTTCGAGGCCAGTCGTCAAGCCATCGAAGTCGCGGATTAAAGTTCGGTTGCCGATCAGTTGCAATTCCCGTCTCGCTGCCGTCGGCCGGGGAAAGGAAATTTACAAGGATTGGCGGTAAAATTCGCACTACGAACCGGGCACCGTCAATTGCCTGCCATTGTCAGCGGCATTAATTTTCAACAGAAACGGCGCGGCGATTTTTGCCCATTCGCGCGGGCTGGGATAATTTGTCGCCGAGCCGCCGAAGGAACTGCGCAGCATGGCGGTGTTGATGATGCCGGGATTGAGCGGCACGGCGGCCATGCCCGGCGGCAATTCCTGCGCGAGCGACTGCGTGAGTCCTTCCATCGCCCACTTCGTCGCGCAATACGG
>DMQW01000098.1 GCA_003455565.1 Limisphaerales bacterium | reverse complement strand
GTCCCCGGGCGGGGGAACGGGCGGCGGGGCGCGGGCGGCATCGTGGTGCAACTGCTCGCGCGGCCGCAGGATTTGCAGGCGACGCTGGCGCTGGGCAACACGTTCGCCAACGCGGCGATCCTCGCGGCGGCGCTGCGGATGGTGTTCAACGCGCACTGGGCGCTGGCGTTGACAATGCTCGCACTGGCGGTGCTGGTGCTGATCGGCGGCGAGGTTCTCCCGAAAACTTTGGCGGTGCGCCAGCCGGAACGCTGGGCGTTGCGCGTGGCGTGGCCGCTGCACTTTTTTGAAAAATTTTCCCAGCCGCTGCATCGCGTTGCGCAGTGGACGAATGCGGCGATTCTGAAAACCGCCGCCACCAGGGCCACGCCGCCGTCGGCGGTCACGGAGTTGGAGTATCAGGAACTGCTCGAACTCGCGTGGCGGCAGGGCACGCTCGACGAATCGGAACGCGAAATCATTCTGCAAATCATCAGCCTTGATCATCGCACGGCGCGCGACGTGATGCGTCCGCGCGCCGGCATGGCGTGCATTTCCGACGAGGCGACGGTGGAGGAAATGCTCGTGGCGGCGCGGAAATTCAAGCATCGCCGTCTGCCGATGTATGATGAATCGCCGGACACGATTGTGGGCATCCTGAACACGCGCGCGCTGCTGCTTGATCCGAAAATTGATCTGTTGGACGCGATTGAATTTCCCTCGTTCGTGCCGGAATCCATGAATCTGCTGCTGTTGTTTCGCGCGTTGCAGAAGCAGCAGCGCGGGCTGGCGGTGGTGCTGGATGAGTTCGGCGGCACGGCAGGCCTGGTCACGATGGAGGACATCCTCGGCCAGCTCGTCGGGAAAATCCGCACCGCCACCGCACCGCAAGGTTTCGTGCTGGAGAAAATTTCTTTTGGCCGCTGGCGCGTGAACGGCACGATGCGGCTGGAGGATTTCCGCCGCGAATTTCCCGCGCTGCCCGAAGTCGCAGAGGTCGAGACGATGGGCGGATTGCTCACGCATTTGCTGGGCGTGGTGCCGGCGGTGGATGAGACGGCGACGTTTGCGGGATTGAAGCTCACGGCGCACGTCGTGGATGAACGTCGCGTGCGGGAACTGCTGGTTCAACGCGTAAAATGACTGATTTTCTGCCAACATTTTTCGCGCTGACGCTGTGCCTGCTACTGTCGTTTTTGCTGTCAGGCATGGAGGCGGGCGTGTTCGCGCTGAACCGGCTGCGCGTGCGGCGGCTGGCGCGCACGGGCAATCCCAAGGCGCGGCTGCTCCACGATTTTCTGGAGAAGCCGGAGAAATTTCTCTGGACGATTCTCGTCGGCAACACGGTCGTAAATTTTTTCATCCTCGGCTGGTTCATCGCGCAACTGCACGAATGGTTCGCCGGTCATCTGGTGCTCGTCACCGGATTGTTCGCGGTGTTTGTCTTTTTGTTTTATGCGTTCTTCGATCTGCTGCCGAAGATGCTGTTCCGCGCGTATCCAAACCGGCTATGTCTTTCGACAGCGAATATTTTTCGCCTCGTGACGCTGGCGTTGAGTCCGTTGGTTTATGTGGTCGCGGAAATTTCCAAACTCGTATTGCGCTTGAAAGGCTCGGAGGCGTTCACGGGCCGGCTGTTCGGTAATCGCGAAGAAATGCGCGCGGTGATGCAGGAAGCCGCGCAAGCCCTCACCGGCGATGAACACGCGATGGTCAACCGTGTGCTCGACCTCCAGCATTTCACGGTCGGCCAAATCAACTTGCCGCTCGAAAAAACTTTTTCCGTCGAGGCCGGTTCGCCGTTGCGCGAGGCGGTTGCCCTCGCGCGCGAAAAAAACATTTCGCGGCTGCCGGTCTGGGAAACGCGTGACGGCCAGCGGCGCATCGCCGGTCTGGTGGACGTGGGCGCGCTGCTTTACCAGGAAAATCTCGCGGTGGAAAAGCCGGCGGCGGAATTCATGTCGCCCGCGCTGTTCGTTGACGAGGACATGCGGCTGGAAGTTGCGCTGCGCCGGATGCAGCGCGCCGGGCAGCGGCTGGCGGTGGTGCTGGCGCGCGACCGCACTGAAATCGGCGTCGTGGCGCTCGAAGACATTTTGAAACTGATGTTCGGCGAGGTGAAATTATGAGCGGGAGCGACCTCATTGACATCGGGCTGAAACTGCTGCTCGTCGCGGTGCTGGTCCTGCTCAACGCTTTTTTTGTCGCGGCGGAACTGGCGTTCGTCCGCATTCGCGACACGCAACTGTCAGCGCTGGTGGCCAAAGGCAACCGGCGGGCGCACCGGGCGCGGCATATCGTCGCGCACATTGATTCCTACATCGGCGCGACGCAGTTCGGCATCACGCTCGTCAGCATGGGCCTTGGCGTTTTGGTGGAGCCGGTTTTCCGCGCACTGCTCGACCCGGAATTTCAACTGTTCAACATCAATTCCGAGCACACGCGCAGCACCGTGGCCATCGCCGTCGGATTTTTTGTGAACTGCTATCTGCTCATCATCGCGGGCGAACTGGTGCCGAAAGCCATCGCCATCCGGCGCACGCTGCCGACGGCGCTGTGGACAGCCACGCCGCTCGAATGGTTTTACCGGTTTTCGTATCCGTTCATCTGGCTGTTTCACAACTCGTCACAATTTCTCGTGCGGCGGCTGGGCTTCGATGGAATGGAATCGCACAACGACCATTCCGAAGAAGAACTGCGCCTCATGCTCGGCTCGGCCAAAAGTTCGCCCGACCAGCGCGATCTGGTTTTGAACGCGCTGGATCTGCGGCATCGCACGGCGCGCGAAGTGATGCGTCCGCGCCATGAAATCACGGCGTTCGATTCCACCGCGCCGGTGGCCGAGTGTCTCGCGCTCGCGGAAAAAACCCGTTACTCACGCTTCCCGCTTTGCGCGGACGGCGACCTCGATAAGACGCTCGGCATCGTCCACATCAAAGACCTTTACGCCTTGCGTGACAAGGCGCGGACGGCGGCGGATTTGCTGCCGGTGGCGCGACCGTTGATTTACGTTCCTGAAACTGCGCAACTGGACAAACTTCTCCGGCGTTTTCTCGACCGCAAATCGCATTTCGCGGTCGTGGTGGATGAATTTGGCGGCACCGTCGGCATCGTCACTTTGGAGAACACCATCGAGGCGCTGGTCGGGCAGATCCAGGATGAATTTGATGCGGAGGTGACACAATTTGTGCGGCAGAGCGAAGATGTCTGGGAGGTCGCGGGAATTCTGGCGTTGCACGAGCTGGAAAAAATCATCGGCCTCGTCGCGCACGACGAAAACACGACGACCGCGAGCGGCTGGGTGACGGAGAAACTTGGCGGCTTTCCGCGCACCGGTGATTTTGTGAACGTGAACGGTTTTGAATTGCGCGTTGAAGCCTTGGACGGCCCGCGCGTAACGAAGCTCAAGGTTTCGCGGAAAAGCTGAATCACCACTTCGCGCCGCGAATGGCAAACACGGTGGCGACACCCGCCAGAACTGCGTCCACAATCACCGCCGGCCACAAGCCCGCCGTTGCTGAACTGGCGGCGAACAACGTCATCGCGCCGAGCCACAATCCGAACGGCATGAAGTCCGGCGCGCGCGAATTGCCCGGCTGTTTTTTGATGAGCGACGGGGTGATGAACGCCAGGATGAGCAGCGATACAAACGCCCAGCCGAGAAAATTCAGCGGCGACGCCCCGTGCCAGGTGACGTGGATTTTCGTTGGTTGCCAGAGCCAGAAATGTTTCACATGCGCGGCGACCGGTTCGAGCGCCAGATCAAACACAACCGCCAGCACCGCGGTCAGGCCGATGAGCCACCAGCCGTAATTTTTGGTCTTGCGCCACGGGCGCAGGCCCAGCCGCGCGACCCCGCGCGAATTGAAAATGGCGACGATCCACAACAGCGGCACCGTCCACGGAATGCAGTCAAAAAGTTTCGGCCCGGCGTTTTCGTTGAAAATAAACGGACCGAACGGAATGCTGGTGCGCGCGCTCAAGCCGTGCGCGATCCCGCCGATGAGCGCGGTGATGGCCGCCGCGAGCAGGACATTTTGCAGCGGCAGTTGTCGGGTGAGCGCGGTGATGCTGGCGGCGGCCGCGAGCGCGATAAGCGCAGCGTCGAGCGTCGCGGAAAAATTCGGGGCGAGAATTTCCCCCAGCACCGTGACGCCGAGCGCGGCAACCATCGTCCAGAGCAGGGCAGTTGGAATTTTGACAGCGGACAGGCGCATTTGCTTTTCTGGACAGTGGCGAAAAACGGGGCGGTGGGCAAATGCGAAATTATTAAATTTCCCGTGACTTCTGGCGTGGAGCGAATTGCCTTGAGCGCGGGCATCGCTTTTGCTCTGCTCACAGGCCATGACTCTTGACGAAATCGGCGGACAGATCAAAGGCTGTGCGGACGCGATGAATTCCCGCTATGGCGGCGTGGTGTTTGACGAATGGGCGGTGGTGTCGCTCGTGGAAAACAAGGCGCGCGTGCTGTTTTACACCGGGCCGCGCAACGACGAATTTCTCAAAAACTTTGTGCAGGACATCGGGACGTTGCGCGCGGAACTGCTCGGCGGCAGATACGGCGCGGGCGATTTTGAATTTTCCCGGCACGCCACCGGCACGCGCATCGAGGTGTTTCTGGTTCTAGGGCAGGGGATTTATCTCATGTGCAACAACACCCGCGAATCCATGGACACCATTGCCAAAAATCCGAGCTGGCTCGGCGCGCAGGTGCCGTTCGCGGAGTTCGCCGACAAAGTCCGCGCCAATCCGCTGGTGGTTTCGTGGGATACGAAGATTTTTCCCAAGCCGCAGGAAAATGACGAATGACTAAATCCTAATGACGAAAGAATAACGAAGCCCGAATGGCCGGCGCGCGAAGTTCCTTTGTCATTCGTCATTAGGTTTTAGTCATTTTCCCTTTCACCCCAGCAGTCCCTTCCACAAAAACCAGCCATAGCCCGCCACCAGCGCGAGGCCGGCGATGCGCGGCAGTTGACCGAACAACGCCACGAAGAAAAAGTGGACGAGCGTCGCGCCCAGGAGAATCAACATTCCCGTGTGAAAAAATGCCGGCATCGCCATCGGTTGATACAAGGCAAAGACGCCGAGGCAGAGCGGAATGGAAACGTGCGCATCGCCGACCTGCGAGGCATAGACGACTTCCGGCTGTTTGCGCCACGCATAATAAACCGCCAGCACCGCGTTCGGCAGCACCATCAGCCAGCCGCTCAACCAGCCGAGATGTTTCGCGCTGACGAAGCCGGAGTGGATGTGCGAGATCCAGCCGACCAGCCAGTCCGTGCTGATGTAGATTGCATACGCGCCGGCCGCGAGCAATGCCAGGTCCACGGGCAGCATCCAGTTGATGGCCGATTTTCCCTGCCGCACGTTCGCCTTCAACACTTCAAAGACGTGGAAGCATTGCCAGAACAAAAACAGTCCGATCAAAACCAGACCGTCGTTGAAATCCAAACGGCCTTTGCGCCCCATCGCCCAGACTGCGCCGGTGAAAAATAAAACCGCCGTGAGCGTGAGCAGCAGCGAGAGCCGGTTCAATTCCGCCGCGTTGCCTGCGCCCGGCTTTTTCTTTTTGCCGCCCGCATCGGCTTTCTTTTTGGGCAGGACGTTCATGCCCCAGATGACGGCGGGCAGGCCGAGGATGAGCGTCATGTTGGTGACGTTATTGACGAGCGAGTTGGTCATCACGTCCGCGCCGGAACCGCCGCTGCGGCCGAGGATGAAGGCGAAGATCAGGTTGCCCATGCCGGAGCAATACGGCATGACGAGCGTGCCGAGAATCGTCCCCTCAAAGCCGCGTGCGCTCATCGCCTCCAGCCGCCAGATCATCAGGGACGACGCGGCGAGGAACAGCGCGAGAAACCACCACGGCGCGGAATGGCCGTGGGCTTCGATCCAATGAATGAACGGTTTCGCCACACGCGAAAGTTTATTGAAAATGTTTTGGCACGCGACACAAACCTGTCGGTGTTTCCCGGAGCGCGGCCTTCAGAGCCTGT
>DMQW01000134.1:3883-6346 GCA_003455565.1 Limisphaerales bacterium | reverse complement strand
GCAGCCGACGTGAGCCGGCTCAAACTGGACGGATTAGAATGAGCGGACTCACGTCCGCTGCTACGAATACTGATGGTGCCGCGCTGCCACGAACCTGCCTTGGAAATGTGAACGTCCATTTCATTTCCAAATTCTGAAATTGAATTTGAACTGCTTTTTTTCCAGCAAGGCACGCCAGTCCACAAACAGAAATCCGCCCGCGACCACGAGGGTGACCACGATGGTTAAAATTCCTTTGGCGGAAAAAGCGCCGTGTTCGATCTCGGTGAGATTCAGGACGGCGTAGCGCCCCGCGAAAATCAGCACGGCGTCGCTCACAAATTTGCCGGCAAAGAAGGGCGGCGCGGTGCGCATGGCTTTCACTTTCGCAATGGCGGCAGCGGTAAAAAGAACCGTTGTGGAAAGCGGCGTCAGCGAGTAAATAAAAACAAAGAGCCAGCTTTGCCAGAGTTTCTGGCTGAGTTTCTTCCCCATGAACTCCAGCTCCTCCCGTTTGCGCCGCTTGATAAGCTGGTCGGCGATTTTGGGGACATAGAGACTGAAAATGTATTTTCCGAGCGTCGAACCCGAAACGCCCACGACCAGCACGACCCATGGGTTCAGGTGGAACTTCACCAAAAAAAACACCATGAGCGTCCATGCGGGCGGCGCTATCACGGGAATGAGATCAACGGCGAGCGCAGAAAAAAAGACGGCCAGATACATCCACATCGCAGTCTAACTATCAATTCAAGGCGGAGGCGGCAAGCGCGTTAAGCCACGAAGTGCCGCGCTGCCAAGTGGGACGGGATTTAACGCCAAGACGCCAGGGCGCAAAAGGAGGGAAACATCGAACGCCCAACATCGAACGCCCAACGTCCAATGGAGCAAACGCTGGGCGCAGTCATTGGATGTTCGATGTTGGATGTTTTCTTTCTGCGTCTCCGCGTTCTTTGCGTTTGAAAATTATTTCACGGCAGACGCCAGCGACCGCTGCCGGTGTGAATCAAAAAGCCCGCATCACGGAGAACTTGAAGCTGCCGGCGGGTTCAAGCAACTGCTCATGCCGGTTGGACGATCCAAAACTCAGCGGTGGCCGGACCAATTGCCAAGTGAATGGAAAAATTCCGGGCCAAAGGTGAATTGGTAGGCGACATAAACTTGAAAGTCCGTCGGGCCGTCAATGGAACGTCCGGCGGAAAAAAGCAGGTGCTGGTGCCCGGTGAAATCAATGACCGTTCCGAGGTTGAAGGCCGTGTCGCCGCGCCCGCCGGTTGCCATCGTGGTGCGATGATAAACTTCCGCGCCGAGCAAAACATTTTTCATGACCTGCCGTTGCACCACCACGCCGCCAAAACCCCAATCCTCATTGCCCGCGCCCGGATTGATGCCGTAGCCGCCACCGCCGTAAATCGTCCAGTCGCCAAAACTTTTTTGCAGCCACAACGGCAGGAACACCTGCACCTGACCGCTGCCCAGCCCGTCCGGTTCGCTGCCAGTGGGAACTTCCAGCAACGGGAAAATCCCGACTTGCGGGAGATGTTCCGTTTCCTGAATGAAACGAAATTTCACGCCGAGTTCGGTGTCGCCGTAACCATAATGCGTGCGGCCGCCCGACGGCGCAGCGTAAGCCAGCGGCGCGATGAGATGAAGCTGAACGTTGGGAACAACGCCATAGTTCAATTCAAAATGCGGCGCAGTTCCCGACCAGCCGCCGGCGGTTTCAGTATGTTGCGAGGCGATGTAAAATTCCCCATGTTGATAGTCAACCGGCTCTGGATCATCCGTCGCAAACGGCGGCCCGGCCAAAGCCGTCAGTGAACCGGCCAGCCACCACACGGCCAGCCAGCGCAGCCGGCCTGGCGATTTTTTACTCATGAGTTTTTTCTTTCGTGTCACTTTTGCCTTTCATTATCCGGCTCAAATACGCGTCAAACGACCACGAGCCTGCGCCAACGATTAACATAAACACACAGCCGAACAGCATGGCAAAATCCGTTCGCGCCTCATGTGCCATGGCCCAGAATCCGCTCTTCAGTAAGATGGGGATTTTCGTCGTCGCGATGGCCACCAGCATGTCAATGATAAGCGGGATCGCCGCCAACCGCGTTAACAAGCCCGCGATCAACAGCGTTCCGCCGATTATTTCGACCACGCCAACAAACGGCGCGAAGAATTCCGGAGCGGGAATCCCAATCTTGATAAAGCGACCCACACCTTGAGCGTCAGGAAAAAGAAATTTTTGGATGCCTTCTGAAAGGAAAATTCCGCCCACAACCAGACGAATCAAGACCACGGCTTTCGGCGCGTTACTACGAATAATTTTCATTGGTGAGTTCATGTTTAGCTGTAGACCACATTTCCAACCCAAAGTTACAAAGTTCACGGCCGACGCCAAGGCGCAAAAGGAAAGAAACATCGAACAACCAACATCGAACGCCCAACATCCAATGGAGCAAGCGCTGGGCGCAGTCATTGGATGTT
>DMQW01000134.1:0-3585 GCA_003455565.1 Limisphaerales bacterium | reverse complement strand
TGTTTTCTTTCTGCGTCTCCGCGTCTTGGCGTTTGAAAATTATTTCAAGGCAGACGCCAGCGACCACTGCCGGGGTGAATTAAAAAGCCCGCATCACGCAAGACTTGAAGCTGCAGGCGGATTTTGTCGCGGACATGGCGGTTGTGGCGTAGACGAAATCTTTTTGTTGGAGTTCAAGCTTCAGCTTGTCGGGCGTTTCTTTGCCGGACTGGGACAGGCTGAAGCCTGAACTCCAACCTTTCCGCTTCGGCACCGGTTCGCGTTTGGGTGGTGAAGCAGAATGAATTCCGCGCTCCGGCTTGGGCGGCGGCTGGCGGTAAAGCGGTTTTAGTTTGCGTGTGGTTTTCTTCGGCACGCAGGATCAATTGATCAGAAGTGCGGATCGGATCAAGCCCAAACCGGATTTAACAACGAAGCAACAAAGGAACGAAGTGATTTTTCTTCTTTGGTGGCTTCGTTGCTTGGTGGTTCAAATGCAAGTCATTTCACTTACTGCGGCGGCGGGCCGGGTTCGGGCACGGTGCGGTAGAAGCGGGCCGGGTTCGTCGCGGCGTCCGGGTCCACGAAGTCAATGCTGCCATTGACGACCTGGTTGGTGCAGATGGGCGTCCAGTGAATCAGGTCGGTGGAAGACTCGACATGGAACCACGCGCCGTCCGGGCCGGCGGCATTGAGGTTGAAGGCAGCGCCGGGCATCAGGCCGGTGACGGCCCTCGGTGACTGGCTATCGAGAATGATGGCGGCGGCGGCTCGCGGTTGGCCGAGCCGGTAGTTGGTGCCGGTGGGGTCGGGAACAAGCTTGAGAATGACGGTGCGGTTGATGTCGGGCGGTCCATCATCGAGCGGCACGATGGTGATGGCCGCGCGACTTTTGCCGGCCGGGATGGTCACGAGGCCCGGCAACGCGACGTAAGCAATGCCGTTGGTGGCGGTGCCGCCGATGGCGTAGGTCACGTCGAGGTCGTCGTTGGTCGCGCCGAAACGGAACACGGTAATGGTGGCGTCCTTGGGGCCGCAGTTGGTGTAGAGCCGCCAGGTGGCGCTGGG
Organism: Limisphaerales bacterium; assembly: GCA_003455565.1. Classification (GTDB taxonomy): domain Bacteria; phylum Verrucomicrobiota; class Verrucomicrobiia; order Limisphaerales; family UBA11358; genus UBA11358. The sequence continues at coordinate 2,538 of DMQW01000134.1, read as the reverse complement.
CGCAAACCAATTGCTCCACGTTGACACGGGACTGGCCAGACCGCGCCACGGCCAGCAGTTGGTGCCTTCAATGGCGACGGGGTCGTTGGCGACGATGCTGACAATGGGCGGCCGGTTGGTGGGCGGCGGCAGCGACGGCAGGATACTGATGAGAACCGGGGCGGAAACGGTGGACGCGCTGCCGTTGTCGGTGGCCTTGGCGGTCAAGGCGAGGTTGGTTTCCAAAGGCGGATTGGTCCAGACGAGTGTCCAGTAGTTGGTGGGCACGACAATCAGGATGGGCGGTTGAACGGGGCCGGGCGGAAGCGGTGGCGGCACGGCAGTCACCCGGTGGCCGAAGCCCAGACTGGTGCTGCCGGCGAAAAATTCCACGTTCGTCACGGAACCGTCGAGGTCGGCGGCGTAGGTATAAACGGGAATGTTCACCGGGGCGCGGAAGACGGCGCCATTGGGCGGACTGGTAATGCGCACGACGGGTGGAAGATTGGTGGGCATCGGACCGGGCAGAACCGTTATTTTGACTGGGACGGAAGTGGTCGAGGTGCCACCGTTATCCGTGGCCACCGCCGTCAGGGAATAGGTATTGGCCGGCACATTTTGCCAGTTCAGGAAATACACCAGCCCCGTCACGCCATTCACGCCCGGCGGATCGAGAACGACCGGTTGTCCCCGGCCCAGGTCGGTGGTGCCGGCGAAAAATTCCACATTCGTGACGTTGCCATCGGGATCAGCGGCCTTGGCGAAGAGCGGAATATTGGCCGGCGCGTGAAACGCGGCGCCATTGGTGGGAGAGACAATCTGCACGACCGGCGGCGATAGAACCGTGATATTAACCGGGGCGGAAGTGGTGGAAAGGCCGCCATTGTCCGTGGTTACCGCCATCAACGCATAGGCTCCAACCGGCGCGTTGGTCCAGAACAAATAATAGAAGCAAATCGGAAGCGGCGGCGGGCAACCGAGGCATGTGACAATGGGAGTCACACAACCTGCCAAGGTGCCGGGACCCAGGTCCTTGCCGTCGGCGAAGAATTCAACCGAAGCGATCCCGGTGCTGTCACTGGCGGTAGCGAAAATTGGAACGTTAACCGGCGCGAAAAATGCCGCGCCGTTTGTCGGTCTGTAAATGTTCACCCTCGGCGGCAAATTCGTGACGCCATTACCTTCGATATAAACCGTCGCCGCGCTCGGCCAGCCGATTTGGTAGTTGACTGGCGTCATCATGGGCGAATTGGTCAACGTCAGAACAACCGTTTTGACGACGCTCGCCGCCGGCGGATTGGTCAGCGGCGTGATGACGATGGTGTTGGAAGTCGCGCCAGCGGGAATTGTCACCAAATGCTGGGGAATCGTCGCGTAATCCACGCCGTTGGACGCCGTGCCGCCGAGGTCATACCATACATTCAACGTCGCATCCGTGTTGCCCGCCCGAAAGACGGTGAACACGCCGGAATTGGTCACAGTCGCAATCGGGTGGGTCGCCTGAATGGTGACGACGGGAACCGAACTGCCGGTGGCTGTTTGCGCGAAACCGGCGGAGGCAAGCGCCAGCAACAAACAGAATGCGGAGAAGAATCTCCTTGCCAGTGAGGTCGGATGAATCTTTTTCATACGAAAGAACCGTTCGTTTTTTACGTCAAAATGGGTGATCTACCGATAAGGAACACAACCACAGGTCGCCAGAAAAGTCAAGGGCACGTCCGGCTCTGGCAATTTGGCTTTGACCGCCAGCTTGTGTTTTTCGCGCCGGAATCAACCGATCAGATCGGGGGAGCGGATCAAGCCAATTTAAGCCTGAATTCCGAAATCGAAGAAGGACGCGCTGGCGCGTTCTGGGGAGCACACGCCTCCGGCGTGTGGTTTTCGGCGTCGCGCCGAAAACCTCGTCCTGCAAACTTTTTCGCGACGGAAATTTCCGGAATAGTGGGCGACCAAAGTTCGGGCGCGACGCCCGAACTCGCACGCGGGACGCGTGCGCTCCCTCATTCCTGCTTCGGAGTTCGGGTTAAGCCGCTTTCGTTCACTGTGGCGCGCCAAGGGAAGAGGATTTAACCACCAAGGCGCCCGGGCATCCGGGCTGAAATTTGGTGCCAGCGAGTGGAATCGAACCACTGACCTCGGGCTTATGAGTCCCACGCTCTAACCAACTGAGCTACGCTGGCAACCGAAACGGTCTATCATTCTGCGAACATTTTGCTTCCTGTCAAACCGGGAATTGCGCCAGTCTGCCGCCGTGAAAAAACTGCCGCGCACATTTTACGACCGCGACACCATTCTCGTCGCGCAGGAATTGCTCGGAAAATTTCTCGTCCACGATTCCGCTGGCGTCGAACGCGTCGGGAAAATTGTCGAGGTCGAAGCCTATCTCGGCCCGCACGATCTGGCGGCGCACTCGGCCAAAGGTTTGACCGAGCGAACCAAAACCATGTTCGGGCCGCCCGGTCACGCCTACGTCTATTTCATTTACGGAATGCACCACTGCATGAATGTCGTGACGGAACGTGCGGGCCATGCGTCCGCCGTTTTGCTGCGCGCCATCGA
>DMQW01000048.1:13693-14529 GCA_003455565.1 Limisphaerales bacterium | reverse complement strand
GGCCTGGAATTTTTCCTGCAACGTCTTCAAACGGTCGCGCAGGTCGTTAAAATCTTTCTGGTTCATCGGGCGATTATGATCCAGCACCGTCGCGGTGACACCCGGCCCGGTGACAAACGCGTTGGAAACCGTCATCAAAAATTGTCCGCCGACGGTGATCTGAAACGTCGTGCCAACTTTGCCGCCCGCCGGATAAACGTAAGCCAGATGCGGCGTTTGCTGCGCCAGGGCGGTTCCGCCCAGCAAAAGAAAAAACGTGATGGATCGGAAAATTTTCATGCCGACATGATTTCTTTTAGCAGTCCGGCAGACTTGATGCCTTCATCGGCGCGCGGCATGACGAACGTGGGCAGGCCTTCGGGATTCGGCAGCTTCGTCGTCGCTTCAATGCCCATCTGTGAGTAGATGCTGCCAATAAGGTCAACCGGATAAACTGGCCGTTCCTTGACTTCCTCGCCGCGCGCATCGGACGAGCCGACGATCTGGCCGCCCTTGAACCCGCCGCCGGCGAGCACGGCGGAAAAAACCTTGCCCCAGTGATTGCGCCCGCCGTTCCACGGCGCCTCCCACATGACTTTCGGCGTGCGGCCAAATTCACCGCCCCACCAGACGATGGTGCTGTCGAGCAAACCGCGTTCGCTCAAATCCTGCAGCAGCGTCGCAAAGCCCTTGTCCATGTCGGGCAACTGCCGGCGCATCGCCTGGAAATTTTCCTTGTGCGTGTCCCAGCCGGCGTAGTTGATCGTGACATAGGGAATGCCGCGCTCGACCAACCGCCGCGCAACAAGGCACGACTGGCCGAACTTGCTTTTGCCGTAGCGGTCGCGCAGTTCCGG
>DMQW01000048.1:10331-13426 GCA_003455565.1 Limisphaerales bacterium | reverse complement strand
TGCGCGAGCGTGTCCAGATGGTGCATCAGTTCGCGACGATTTTTCTGGCGCTGGTCGGTGACGCCCGGCAGCACGACACCTTCCACGGCGAACGGCGTCAGTGCCGGATTGCCGCCGGTCGCGAACGGCTTGTATCGCGCGCCCAAAAATCCCGCCTCGTCAAAACGTCCCTGCGGTTCTGTCAGCACGACATAAGGCGGAATCAATCCCTTGTAACCGGCGTCGTAGCCTTTCGTCAGCGAGACCACCGCCCCGACGCACGGAAACACGGTGCGTCCGCCCGGCTGCCGTCCGGTTTGCACGATGTAGGACGCGGTTTCGTGGCCGTTGTTGCCATGCGTCATGCTGCGGATGATGGAATACTTGTCCGCCTGTTTCGCCAGCAGCGGCATCAGCTCGCCGATGCGGATGCCGGAAACATTCGTCTCAATCGGCGCTTTCAGCGGCCCGCAGTAATCGTAGCCCGCGTCCGGCTTGGGATCAAAAATGTCCGTATGCGGCGGCCCGCCCCACATCCAGATTTGGATGACGGCCTTGGCGCGGGCGGTCGGCGCGGCAGCGAAGGCACGGAAGGAGATGTGGTTGGCCAGCAGCAGTCCGCTCCCGGCGAACAGCGTGCGGCGGATGGCCTCGCGCCGGCTGATGCGCGGGCGCTGCTTTTCATAATTAAAATAGAATTTGCTCATAATTTTCAATGTGTTTGTTGTTCAGTGCCGGTAAAGAAATTCCGTGCTGTTCATCAGCGCCCAGGCCAGGTCCACGGCGGCCTGGCGTTTGGCGATGCCGGATTGAAAATAGTCCTGCGCCGTTTTGATTTCTTCCGCCGTCGGAAACCGCGAAAGAATTCCGAGATACATTCCCGTGGCGACCTCCGCCGACGTGCGGCCCGGCGACGTTTGGTATTCAATCATCCGAGACGACTCGATTTTTTTCTGCATCACGGTGGAGTTGAGCAGCGTCAATTTTTGCGCGGCGGTGACGCGGTTGTTGCGCTCGGATTCCAGCCCGGTGTCGCGCGGCGGACGCCCGAACATTTCGAGAAACGAACTGGTGATGCTGCCGTCGGGCAGCGCGATGGAACGCAGGTTGTCGGGGATGAACGTGTAGGGTTCGGGAATCGCACTGGAATATTTTTCGGTCGCGCCGGTGATCTGGTCGAGCGCGTCAATCAACACCTCGGCATCGAGCCGCCGCAGCGGATAAAAAGCAAAATTCGCCGCCGCCTCTGGGCTGATGTTCTGCGGAATCGCGGCGAGCTGGTAAGTTTTTGAATTCAGAATCAGTCGGTAGAGCTGTTTGAAATCGTAGCCGGATGAAACAAATTCGTTTTCCAGAAACGCCAGCAGTTCGGGGTTGCCCGGCGGATTGTCCGCGCGAAAATCGTCCGGCTCTTGAACGATGCCACGACCGAGCAGCCACGACCACGCGCGGTTGGCGAGGTTCCTCGCAAACTGCGGATTCTTCACCAGCCAGTCGGCGAACACAGCACGAGGGTCTTGGTCCGGCGAAAGTTTCACCGTCGAGCCGTCGGGCAAAACAGCGTTAAGCGGCGAGCCGTTCAGCGCACCGGCATTCGTCGAGGCGGGATTGAAAAAAATAATTTCCTCTTTCCACTCGGCAGTATATTTGGAACCGACGTTCGCAAAAAACACCGCGAGACTGGCGAGGTCATTGGATGGCCAGTGTTCGGCGCGTTCGCCGAGAAACGTCAGCGCGACGGTCTGTGCAATGCCCGCCGGCGTCCGGTTTTGCATCGCGCGGTAAAAATTCACCGGCGGCATTTCAAAATTGCTGCCGCTGGCGGTAAGCAGTTCGCGGGCAATTTCATTCCACGGCCTGTTGTCGCGGATCGCGTCGTGAATCCATCGATGGTAAGACTGCGCGGCGTTCGGCCAGAGGTTGATGGGAAATTCCGCCTTGATGCGCAGCAGATCGCCCAATTTCATCGCCAGATAATCCGCAAACTCGTCGCGGGCCAGCAGCCGGTCTATCAGCACGCGGCGCTTGTCAGGACTGCGGTCGAGAATGAACTGCTCCGCCTCCGTCGCCGTGGGCAAGGTGCCGATGACATCCAGATAAACCCGGCGGACGAACACCGGATCGGAGCAGAGCCGTGCCGGGGCGATGTTCAATTCCTGAAGCCTGGCAAAAACAATTTCATCAATTTTGTTCTGTGGCGTCAGCGGTGCCGTCGTCTCAAACGGCGTGGCGGCGAAGGTTTGGACGGCAATCGTCAAAACCAGCAATGCCAGCAACCCGGTGATTTTTGCGGCAAATTTTCCAGCGCACGGTTTCATTCAACAGACCAGACGGCCAGACTCGCACAAAGGCTTCAGAAAAAAACGACACAAGTTTTACCGTTTAGATTAGAAATTATGATTGAGCAAATAAAATTCAATTTAGCCAGGCAAAAGTCCGGCTTGTAACTATTTTCACCGCGCGTCCGTCGAATACCATGATGTCGTTATTCGTCTCAAATGCGGAAGTCGCTTCTTCAGTGGAAGGCAAAAGCGAAGCTGGCCGACAAATTTCTTTCACGATTAAACCGATGCCGAGCGAAAGTCTTTCCGATCTGTGCAACCGTCTTGTCCGGCAGCTTCACGAACGCGAAGCCACGCCGCTGCACCTGCTGGCGTTCGGCAACATCCGCGCCAGCACGGCGACAATTGATGCGCTCCGGAAAAATTTTGGCCGCGTGGACTGGCCGGTAACGTGGGCGGAAGGCGCGGCCTGCGGCGGCAGTCCGATTGCGGGAATCCAACTCCACGCCTTCACCGGCGACGTGGAGCGCATCACGTTTGGCGGGCGTGTCGTCGGTTCGGTGTTCACGGAAGGCGGCGCGCGGCAATGTCTCGTTGGTGGCCTGACGCCAGCAGACAAAACGCTTTCGCGCGCCGAGCAAACCAGTCTGGTGCTGGAAAATCTGCAAACAATTTTGGCGCAGGCCGGATTCGGTTTCGCGGACACCGTGCGGACGTGGTTCTTCCTCGAAAATATTTTGTCGTGGTATGACGATTTTAACCACGCGCGGACGAAAATTTATTCCGGCGTAAAATTTCGCACCGGCTCGCTGCCGGCCAGCACCGGTGTCGGCG
>DMQW01000048.1:0-10231 GCA_003455565.1 Limisphaerales bacterium | reverse complement strand
CCCGCCGGCACCGCGCTCGTGCTGGCGGCGTGGGCGTTCCGCCCGCTCGAAATAAATTCCCGCGCCGAGGAAGTCGCGTCGCCGTTGCAATGCCCCGCGCCGGCTTATGGCAGTTCGTTCAGCCGCGCGATGGAAATTTCATCGAATGCCGAACGGCGGCTGTTCATTTCCGGCACGGCTAGCATCGCGCCCGGCGGAAAAACCTTGTGGGTTGGGGATGTCCGCAAACAGGTGGAACTGACGATGGACGTGGTGGAGGCGATGCTGCGCTCGCGGGGATTCACTTTTGCCGACCTCACCCATGCCACGGCTTATTTTCGCCACCGGACGGATGCCGGCATCTTTGCGGAATGGCTCGCGGTAAACCGGCTGACGAAAATGCCCGTCATATCCGCACAATGCGATGTCTGCCGGGATGATCTGCTGTTTGAATTAGAAGCCGAGGCAACGCTGCTTCAATGTGTCACCTTCGCAGGATCTTCACGAAGGTGGTAATCAGCGTTCGCCACATAGGTGGACGTCAGCCCTAATCCTTGCGGCGGCGGGTCGCTGATCGGATGATGAAGATGGCCGCCATTAAATCCCTGTGGAGTTGTTTCATTAGGATCAACTTTCAACGGCAGGAAATGAACACTAAATTCGCCTTTGTTTTTATCCAGCGGCTTGACGTTGACCCGGGTGTTCAGCCGCTTGCCGGCAAAAATGGCGTCCACCTTCGCCGCGTTGTTTGAACGGCCGTATTCCAAAACGGAAAAAATCAGATACGGGTCGTAACTTTTTCCCAGCGTTTTTCCGGCCTCGGCAATGGCCTGGGCGACTTGATGGTAGCTGACAACGTGCGAATCGAACCGGATGCACGCGTAGCTGCGGTTGGTGTTGACGTCGAGTGTGGTCGCGCTTTTAAGTTTTTGCACGGAGGCGCGGATGGAGTCCGCGTCTTGCTGGCTTTCAACTCCGGTAAGAAAAAAAATCAACGTCGGTGTGTGTGGTTGACGGACTTCGTCAGCTTTTTCCACATCGGCGACCAAGACCATGCGGCCGATTGACAAAAACAGCACCGCACACCAGGCGGCAATGAGGGCGGATTTGAATTTCATTCAGCTTTGCACGTTTCGGTTGAAGCGGCGATGGTCAGAATCCGCCCGGCGTATTGAAATCGCGCATATAAAGTTCGGGGCTGGGACTCGTCCAAAGCGTGCTGGTATCAATGCGCGTGTCGCCGAGACCGGGGTAATAATTTGGATTCGCTGCGCCTCCGCCTCCAGTATACGGTGGCACCTTAAAACGTGTCGCGTGGCCGTCAGCAGCTGTGGCAATGGGGGAAATTTTATTATGACGTTCAAAACCAGAATTTTTATAGTTCTTACCACTTCCGCCATTCCAACCCGTAAGCCATGCCTGCGAATCATCGGAGGTTGTCTGAAAATCAGGACTGTCATATTCCTTTTCAGTAATCATGAGCATTGAGGTAGGGGCGTGAACCGCCGTGGTGCTAAGTGGCATTTTTGCGCCGATGGAGGTGTTGCGGAACATGTATGCATTGGCGCGATAGTCCTCTTGGAATCGAATGTAGCCTGGTGGAACTGGATAGGTAGCACCTGACCCCGCCAAGTCGGACGGGCAAGCATAAACCTTCGATCCTGAATTCGTATTGCCGCCCACGAATGGCAATAAAAGAAAGTGCCAGGCGGTCGGGTCATACCAAGTCGGATCATTTTTTACATCCACACCGAAAGGATAAAAATCACTATTATCTCCCGCATAAATGAACGTGGCCAAACCTATCTGTTTCGCATTGTTCAAGCATTGGGTTGCATAGGCTTTTTGCTTTGCTGCGGCCAGCGCCGGGAGCAGCATCGCAGCGAGAATCGCGATGATGGCGATGACCACCAGCAGTTCAATCAACGTAAATGCACTGGCACTGGTGCCGCCATGTGTTTTTGACCCGCCGGCTTTTGTTGTCCCAATGGCAGCGTCTAAAATGAGTTTGTAAGGTTTCATAAAAGAAGGTTCTGATTAGGGTGTTCGCGTGGTGGTTAATTTTGGTAGTGGCGCGGTCGAGGATGGCACGGGAATCCCGTCAACGGTTTGTGGTTCCATCAATTCAACGCGGGTGCCGTCCGGGTCATAAACATTCAACTGCCGTTTGTGGTTGATGCCCGTCTGGATGTCCAGCGGCTTCGTGTAACCGATGCGCGCCGCTCGTTGCTCTAAAATCACTTTGGCCTTTTCAACGTCCGGCACTTCCAGGCACAGGTGATGATACTTGCCGCGCTTGTCCGTGGCTGGCAGTTCGGAATAGAGCATGAACTCAAAAAATCCCTTCCCGTCGGGAATCTGCTCGTGAACCCAACTCAACGCACTGGGATTTTTTGTGCCGCGCCAGAGTTCTTTGAAGCCGAGAATGCCCTCGTAAAATTTTTTTGCCGCATCCAGATCGCCCACCAAAATCCCCATGTGCGGCATATTTATGGAAATGCGCGTGTCAGGAATAAACTTTCTTTTGGCGAGCATCGTCCAGCCATCCGGTGCATATTGAACCATTTCCACGATGTGTCCGTCCGGGTCTTTGATGAAATAATTCAAGTTGCCGATTTTGCCCTTGCCGACTTTATCCGGCACTTTTACCCCGTGCGCGGCCAGATAATCCCGCATGCCCACGGCATCGTCGGTTTCGAGGGCGACGTGATACAACCGGTCGCTGTTGGTTGCCTGTTCGGGAAACAGTTCGATGCTCTGCCGGTCGTTGATTTTGATCCACGTCAGATGCAACGTGCCGTCTTTGTTCGTGAGCGAGTAAGGCTCGTCGAACCCGAGGAAATCCTTGTAGAAGGCGCGCGACTTGTCCAAGTCATGCACATACAGGGCGATGTGCGAAAGCCCGGTGATATGCGGACGTTTGGGTTCGTCCGCCGCGAGCAGCGGCAGTGAAGCAAAGAGCATGGCGACGAATGTGAGTTTCATTTTCTGAATTTTATTTTTTCACCGCCGCGAGTTCGGGTTGCGGCAGTCGGTTGTCCTTCATCAATTGCACGATCTCCAGCGGCTCAAGCGCGCGGTCGGCGATGAACAGTTCGTCCATCTCGCCGCGAAAACGTTCCTGCCGCACGTCGTTGATGCCCAGACGGCAACCGAGCCAGATGGTGCCACTCGTGGCGCTGCTCAACTTTGTAAAAATGTCACTGCCCGGCGGCGAAGGTTTGCCTTCACCTTCAAACCGCCCGTCCACATATTGCCTCACTTCCACAAAACTTTTTGCGTCTGCGCCCGGAATCAAAACGACACTGATGTGATGCCAGAGCCCGTCGCGCAACGACGTTGCCCCGACCGCAAATCCGCCGCCGTAATCCGTCCGCAAAACGCCGACCGTTCCTTCATTCGGATTCCGATTCCAGCCGATGTGAATCGGATGCGAGCCAAAATTTTTACTGTTCATGCCCCACGCGACCATCGCATAGGCATTGGAGAGATTTGCGTCTTTCGGAACTTTCACCCAAAAAACAACCGTGTGCGGCATGTTTTCGGAAATGTCAGAAAACGCGGCCTTGGCAAACATCCGCCCGTCAAATTGCAGCGCGTGTCCCCAATGACCAGCGCCATGCGCCGCCGCAAACTCCGATGGAGAAATATTTTCCAGCCGCAAGTCAGCCGCGTCAAACGGTGTGCCGGAGGCGTCCGCCTTGAAAATACCCCCATCGGTTTCATCGAACGACCAGTGCATATAATCCGTCGGCGGTGTGAAATGATCGAGCGGCACGGATTGGGTGTAACGCGCGAATTTCTTTTCGCTGTCATGCACGTCCGAGACGCCGGAAGCGGCGAAACGCCGCGCCTCGTTTTGATGAAGGAGAATGGTCTGTGGATTGGCGGAATTTTGAGGGCTGGCCTCAACCGCGCCTTTCAAAACCAGCAAGTCGGTCGCGCCGCTGGCATCAGCAATCATCGTGAACTCCGTGCCGAGGTCAACCACGTTGACCGTCTGGTCGGAGACGCTGAAGCCAATCGCCTCCGGCGGCACATTGGCCTTGAGCGTGCCGTGTTTCAAAATGGCATCCCACGCCGAGTTCACTTCGAGCAATGCCGGCCCTTCCAAAACCACGCGCGCGCCGGAATCGAAAGTAACTTCCGCAAAGCCATGAGTTAATTCAAGCGGTTGTCCTTTGTGCAGTCGCGCGCCCGGCAGCAAGGCAGTTCCACTCGCCCATTGACATTCTTTCGAGCCGGTCAATTGGGCAACGAATTCATCAGTCGGAGCTACTACGGCGGAAATTGTAGTTTGCTTCGGCCATTCAATCCAAGACACCAACGCGATTGCCGCTGCGGCTGCCAGCGGAGCCAGCCACCGGAACAGAACGGGAATAATATTTATTGGGGGCCGGGGAGCGAACGCATCGGGAGCCTCCGTCTGCATCTCGCTGGCGTAACTGTAAAGGCTCGCCGAAAGCCCCAGCGTTCGAATGTAGTATTGCCGCGCCTTTCTTGAAGTGACCAGCCAGCGTGACAATTGCGCTTTTTGCGTTTCAGTGATGATTCCATCAATGACCGCGTTGCACAGCGCATGGAGCGCGAGGATTTCCTTGTCGGTAAGATCATTCATGACGCACCCTCCGAGGTCGTCTGATGGGTGACACAATCCATCAGCAGTTTGCGGATTCGTCCCAGCGCCTTGTAGGCGGCTGGCAGCGAACGACCGGAACGTTGCGCAGCTTCTTCCACGCCGCTGCCCGGTTCATAGCGCGTCAGCACCAGTTCGCGGTCGCGCGCTGGCAACTTTTTGAGACAACGTGCCAGCGCTTCGTGCCGGTCATCCAGTTCGTCCGCCATTTCACTCGTGGTGTGGGCGACGGAATTGAGCACTTCCTCGTCAAACACCACTTTGCACCGCGCGAATTTCTGGCGGGAATAACGGATGCGCCAGTAGGCGATCTGGCAGGCCCACGCGACAAAATCAGTTCCTTCCTCGAAGTCGTCAAACTTTTCGCAAATCACCAGGCTGGCTTCCTGCAACAAGTCTTCCGCGTCGTAACGATCCGGCACCTGTGCGTAGATGTAACAAAAAATCTGCCGCTGATGCCGCGTCATCAACGCCATCAGTTGCTTGCGCTGCTCGGTTTCTTTATGTGTTTCAGAATCCATTGTTTCGATTGCGAGGAATTTAACCATCGGCCAGTTCACCCGCTCTGACAATAGTTTATCCGCAATTAATTAATTTATAGTGTCACTAGGGTAAATAGCACTGAAACCTGTGATTAGGACAGTAAAAACAACCTCTGGCTGGAATTGTAAAACGCCGGCACGAACGTGATTTTTCACCGACGTTCCTGCCGGTGGTAAAAACGGTTCCGTGTTTTCATCGGCTCTTTTCCACCAGCCAGATGTTCCGGAACTGAACCGGCATCCCATGTTCCTGCAACATCAGCGGGCCGGTCGGCGCTTCACCCAGCCGGGCTGCCGCGCCGTGTTGCAAATCCAGTTCCTGCTTATCGTAAATTTTCACGCCGTTGAACAAAACAGTCGCGCGGGCGCTCGCGGTTTTTTTGCCGCTGGCATCAAATGTCGGCGCGGTAAAATCAATGTCAAAAGTCTGCCACGCGAGCGGCGGGAAACACGGGCGGATGCGCGGCTCGACTTTGTCCGTGCAGTTGTCGAACCCACCGTTGGGTGTGCCGTCCAGACGACCGTAGGTTTCGTTGATGTTCGCTTCGTAACGGTCTTCCAGAAAAACACCGCTGTTGCTGGGCAAACCGAGCGTGCGAAATTCGAGGTGGACATGGCAGTCGCCAAATTTTTTGTGCGTGATGATGCAGTCAGTGTCCGGCACGACTTCCATCGCGCTGCCGTCCACCAATTTCCATTTCGTCGGGCCGTCTTCGGTCAGCCAGTTTTTTCCATTTTTCTTTGCCCACGCGTCGAGATTTTTCTCGTCGAACAGAACAACCGCGCCTTCCGGCGGCTTGGCTCCTTCCGTTGGCGAAACGCGAACGATGTGTTGCAGATCAAATTTTTTGTCGCCTTTGCTTTCGGTGAAATGTGAATCCTTGATCGCGCCCGTCCAGCCATCACCGCTGAACGTGATCGCGCCATCGGCCGCCGCGCCTTGCAAAACGGCGACAAGATTGCTTTCCGTATCGAAGGCCGACAGCAAGTTCGCCTGATATTTCCCGCCGGGCGTGGGGAAAACCTGCGCGACAATTCCGCCTTTGCCCTGCCAGTCGCCCATCAACGGGTCGGCTTTGGTTGGAATAAAATTCGGCGGCTTCTCGACTTTTCTGCCGTTGTTTGGCGGCGCGGTTTGTGGTGCGGCTTGCGGCGTGTCCGCGCCGAGCAGCGGGAACGTGACGATGCAAAGCAATACGATGAGTTTTGTTTTTTTCATGATATGTGTTTGGAGATTTTGTTTTTATTCCGGCAATGGTTTGTCTTTGGTTTCCGGCAGGAACGGCAGGACTAGGATGCCGATCAGCAACACTAGGCTGACCCACATGCCAGCTATGCGGAAGCCTTCGATGTTGCCGCCGAGCCTGCGGGTGATTTGTCCGATGGTGAAAGGGGCGGACGCGGCGATGAAACGCCCAAAGTTGTAACAGAAACTGATGCCCGTGCTGCGCAGGTTCGTGGGGAAAAGTTCCGGCAGATAAATCGCGTAAACGCCGAAGACGGAGTATTGGCCGAAGCCCATGATGGGAATCATCCAATAAATCTGGCTCACTTCGCGGAGATAGCGGAACACCAGTTGCGTGGAAAGAAAGGACAGCAACAGCGCCAGCGCGAACGCCGGGCGACGGCCTTTGACTTGCGCGAATTTGGCGAGCGACAACATTCCGAAAAATCCGCCGATGTTTTGCAGCAGCAATCCGAGCGAAGACCAGTAGGCTTTTTTACTGGCAAGGGCGTCCCGAGTCAGGTGGTCGGCGGCGAGATGGGTTTCAATGATGGCGCGGACGATTTTCGGGTGAAAATTTCCGATGCCCCAGAGTCCGATGATGCCCGCACTGCAAAGAATCAGTCCGAGCCACGCGTGCTTGGACCAAGTGGGATGCTTGAGCAGCACGACGTAAGAACCAAATTTGACGCCCTTCTTGTCGCCTTCAGCTTTCGCGCGAACCCATTTTTCCGGTTCTTTAAGTTTCCGAAAAAGGAACACGCAAAGAAAAGCCGGCACCGCGCCGACGAGAAACATTGCCTGCCAAGCCTTTAAACTGAATGGCAAAAGATGCTGGGTGGCGAGCAGTCCGATGCCCATGCCGATGAGTCCGGCCGTGATGTTGCCCCAACTCGAAAGCGATTGCAGCAATCCGAGCGCGGGCGCGCGCGTGTGATCTGGAACTGAATCGGCGACCAGCGCCACGGATAACCCAAAGACGCCGCCGACACCGAGTCCGGTCAAAAAAAGACAGGCACAGAAGCTGGAAAAACTCGTGACGAAGGCGCTCAATCCGGTGCAGATGGAATAAATCATCATCGTCACGGCGAGCATTCTGGCGCGACCGAAGCGATCCCCGAGCGAGCCAAAAATCAGTCCGCCAATGGCCCAGCCGATCAGAAAAAAAGATGTTGTGTAAGGCGCAAACTCAATGGCCTTGGCCTTGTCGCCAAGGAGGTCTTCAACCGCACCGTCGCGCGCAAGATTGAAAACCTGCTGGTCGAGGCAGTCAAAGAGCCACGCGAGCGAGGCCACCGCAAAGACAAGCCAGTGATTGCGGTTGAAGGAACGCCACCACGGCTGCGGATTGGAGATGGTTGAACTCAATTTTTTGACGGGCTGTAATAAGCCCCGAGTTGATCCACAATTTTTGCCGAAAGGCCGGCGGCATCAATTTGATTGGCGTGGCGATAAATGATTTTTCCGCCAGGCGCGACGAGAATCGTGTAAGGCACCGGGCCGGGCGATGCGGGATCAAGCGCCTGCATTAAAGCGTCGAGACTTGCGCCGGTGAAAAGATAATTGTTGGTGCGCCGGCCTTCTGCTTTGAGCGAGCGCTGCACGCGGTTTGGAACGGTGGCGTGGTGTTTGTCCAAAAATTGCTTTACCTTCGCCTCGTCCTTCGGGTCGTCCACGCTGATGGTGATGACCTCGAAGTCGCGGTTGGCGAAGCGGTGGGAAATGGAAACGATGCCGGGAAATTCCTGAACGCACGGCACGCACCAGGTTGCCCAGACGTTGATGAGCCGCAATTTTTTTGTGTTGTTGCGAACCAAGGCGGCGACGTTCGCGGCGTCAATGGATTCCAACACCACCGGCGCGCCATACATCTTTTCATTAACTTGAATCAGTTGGACTTTGTTCTCGATCCATTTGGTGGAGCAGCCAAACGGCTTGGTCACAGCCGTCGTCACCGGTTTTCCGGCGAGCATTTCTTCAACCGCATTGCGCGCGTCGGTCGAGTGAACCGTGTTGGTTTCGGCAAAACGCGAATCGTCGAAGCGACCCATGTAACGCAGCTTGCGGTCGCGGTCGAAAAGAAAAACGTGCGGCGTGCAGAGGCAGCCGTAAGCCTTCGCCGTGGTTTGCGTGTCGCCGTCGTAAAGATAGGGAAACGTGAAGCCTTGTTCTTTCGCGTAGAGCTTCATCTCGTCGTAGCTGTCGCCGTATTTGGTGTAACCGAGTTCGCCGATGGCCATGGCCTCGGGATTGTTCGGACAGATCGCCACCACGCCCAGGCCGCGCGATTTCATTTCGGCGACGAGCGGCAGCAGCCGCGTTTCCACCGCGTGTGAATACGGGCAGTGGTCCGACAGAAAAATCACCATCAACACCGGCGCGTCTTTGAAATCGGCCAGCGTGTAAATTTTTCCGTCCACACCTTTCAAGGAAAAATCCGGCGCAGCATCGCCGATTTTCAAGTGGTGTGCGTCCGGCGGCAATTCGCTTTCGAGATCAACTCCCTTCTGGGCAAACAGCGGCGCGCAAACAAATAGAAGCGACGCC
Source organism: Limisphaerales bacterium (assembly GCA_003455565.1). Lineage (GTDB taxonomy): Bacteria > Verrucomicrobiota > Verrucomicrobiia > Limisphaerales > UBA11358 > UBA11358. The sequence goes on along the minus strand of DMQW01000048.1, from coordinate 1,302 downwards.
GTCAAAATCAGACGTGGCAGCGAATGTTTCATGGCGAACAAAAATGTTACGCCGTTTGGGCAATGGCTTCCCGAAGTTCTTTGAGAAATTTCGGCACGACGACAAAAGGATCGTAAACGCCGCCGCCGCCGCGCGGAGACAATGTCTCAATGGGAAGATAGCCACGATAGCCGGAGGCGCGGACGACGCGTAACAATCTTTTCAGGTCGGTGGGGCTGGCCTCTTCGGATTCGACGCCCAACGGACTTTGTTTGATCTGCCAGTTCACCGCGTAGGGCGCGGCCTTCGCCATCTCCGCATACGGATCGGCCGCCTTGAAATAGCCGGTGTCCACGATGGCCCCGCACCACGGCGAATCAATGCGTTTGAGCAGACTGATCAGGTTGTCGGCGGTCTTCAGAAAATCGCCGTGGTTTTGGACGCCGATGATCACGCCGAATTTCGCGGCGTGGTCGGCGCACGCGCGGATGTCCGCCGCAATCCATTCCTCCACCTGGTCGCGCGTCGCGCCCTTCGAGACGGTTTCCCAAGTCTGCGCGCGCATCTGGGTGTCGGCAAACACGCGGAGCACCGGCGCGCCCAGCTTGCCCGCAACCTCGGCCCAGTTCTTGATGCGCTGCACATCGTTCGCGCGCGCCGCCTTGTCCGCCACCGTGAAATTATTCCCGACGCCCGTGCCACTGATGCCGAGACCAAGATCGAACGCCCTCCGCTTCAGTTCGAAGATGTATTTGTCGGTGGGGACACCCGGACCATTTCTCTCATAGCCGGGGAAATAATAACCCGTGACATCAAAGCCGTCGAAATTTTGCTTCGCGCAAAACTCGGCGAGGTCGAACAGGCTGATGCCTGCGCCGCGGCCCAGAAGCTGGTCGTTGAGCAGTTTGGCGAACGAGTAGGCATTGCAGGAAACCTTGAGGGTCGAGCCGCCCGCTCTTTTGATGGGTTCGATGGCCATGGCTGAAACGGTGCCCAAGCCGATGCCCGCCGCGCACAGAGGCAGGAGCGATGCGCCTTTGATAAAATCCCGGCGGTTAAATTTTTTGTTCATGATTTTAGCAGTCAATGTTGTATTGCAAATCGGGTCAAAGCCACAATTCGGGCAGCCGACTTTTGAGTTGGAACAATAAGATAATAGCGTGACGCTCTTGAATTAGGACAGAAAACCAACCTTAATTCATCCGATTCTGCGGTTTCCCTTTGAGGATGTTCAGCCCATTGCTCTGTGTGGGTGTTCTTCGCAGTAGTTTCTGCCAATCAAAACCACAATCTTGACGCCCTCTAGGGAAGCGCTGATTTAAT
>DMQW01000181.1 GCA_003455565.1 Limisphaerales bacterium | reverse complement strand
TAGCTCAGTTGGTAGAGCAGAGGACTGAAAATCCTTGTGTCGCCGGTTCAATTCCGGCTCCTGCCACCACTTCGTTTTTCACTCTGGTTTCTTCTCCGGTTTTCCCGATGCATCAAAAAATGCCAAGTATTAAACAACCGATGGTTGGCTGACTTCTTCGTATTCGCCGAAATTATTCTTGAACCCGGCGCAACAGCGCCAGGCAACAAATCAACCGGAAATTTAATTATGAAAAAAATACTTCTGCTGGCAACAATGTTCGGTCTGGCGGCCACCCTTTCGATCAAGGGCGCCACGGCCAAGGAAAATTGGGATACACTTTGCGCCAAGTGTCACGGTGCGGACGGCAAGGGCCAAACCAAGATGGGCCAAAAACTCGGCATCAAGGATTCCACCGACGCGAAGGTTCAGGGTAGTTTCACGGACGAGGTCGCGTTCAAGGCGCTCAAAGAAGGTCTGAAGGATGCGGATGGCAAGACCTTGATGAAAGCCGCCGACACACTGTCGGATGACGAAATCAAGGCGCTGGTCGCCTACGTCCGCGGTTTGAAGAAATAAGAAATAGCAGGGTTTGCAGACGAGGGTTGCTGGATCGGCAATTTGAAAAGGCAACCCTCGTCCCTCTGAAGAGTAAAACCAAAGCCCGGCATTATGCACCCCTTCAAATTACCACCGCAAATTCTGCGGTTGGTTCTGCTGACGCTGGCCATCGTCGGATCCTATCTGGTCGCACGGGCTTTCCTTACCCCGCCGTCATTCGGTCAATACGGCTGGTATCGCGGAGATGCGCTGGGGCTGATTGCGTCGCGGCCACCCGTATTTGCGGGCAAGCAGGCGTGCGATGAATGTCACTCCGACATTTTGAAGAAGCTCGCCCAAGATGCGCACAAGACGCTTTCCTGCGAGGCCTGCCACGGCGTGAGCCGGCAGCATGGCGACAACCCAGACATCCCGCCGGACAAGGCCACCGGCAGCCATTGCATCCGGTGCCACGAAGCCAATCCAGCCCGCCCGGCGTGGTTCAAGCAAATCGTCGTCAAGGACCATTACAGCGGAAAGTGCACCGAGTGCCACATGCCGCATCAACCCACCCAAACCCCATGAAAACTCAATTCAGCCGGCGCAGTTCATTGTTGAGACTGGGCGGCGCGATCGCCGGTCTGCTCACCATTTCAGCCGTGCGCACGGCCAAAGCGGTGGTGCAAAAAGTATTTGTTTCTACCAGCGCGCCCAAGGGCTACGACCCGACCAAGCATAAATGGCTGATGTGCATTGATGACAACAAGTGCATCGGCTGCGGACTTTGCGTGGAGGCGTGCAAGCGGGAAAACGGCGTGCCGGAGGGGCCTTACTTTCGCACCTGGATTGAGCGTTACATCATCCCCAAGCCGAAACCGGGCTCGGATCGAACCCGGGGCGAGGCGCTGGTGGATTCTCCCAACGGCGGGATGCACGGTTTCCCTGAACCGCCCTTGCCGAAGGATCAGATTGAGCACGCATTCTTCGTCCCGAAGCTGTGCAACTTGTGCGAGAATCCGCCTTGCGTCCAAGTGTGTCCGGTCGGCGCGACGTTCCGCGCGCCGGATGGCGCGGTGTTGATTGACCCGAAATACTGCATCGGCTGCGGCTTTTGCATCCAGGCCTGTCCGTATGGCTCCCGGTTCCTGAACCCCGTCACGAAGACCGCTGAAAAATGCACCCTTTGTTATCATCGCATCACGCGCGGATTGAAGCCGGCCTGCGTCGAGATTTGTCCGGCGGAAGCGCGCATTTTTGGCGATTTGAACAATTTGCATGCGGATGATCCGCTCCAGAAATTTTACGAAAAAAACCGGGTGCAGGTGCTCAAGCCATATCTGGGCACCGAACCCCGCGTTCTCTACGCCGGGTTGGACAAGGAGGTAAGATAATTTATGATTACGGAGGTAACCAATATCGTCGTCGAGGTTCTGCCGCAGTTTGAAGGTTATGTGTTTCCCAACGAAGCCATCGCTCAACCGCTGTGGAGCACTTTGATTGTCGTTTATCCCTACATCACCGGACTGGTGGCGGGCGCCTTCATCATGGCCTCGCTGGTGCGCGTGTTCAATGTCAAGGCGCTGGAACCGGTGTATCGGCTCTCGATGTTGACAGCGCTGGCGTTTTTGCTTTGTGCCACCTTGCCGCTGCTGTGTCATTTGGGCCATCCCGAGCGGTGCTACGAGATCATGATGACACCGCACATGACTTCGCCCATGGCGATTTTCGGCTTCGTCTATGCCTGGTATTTGATGGCGGTCCTGCTGCTGGAACTGTGGTTTGATTTCCGTCAGGACTTCGTGAAATGGTCTAAAGTCACCTCTGGCTTCAGGGGAATCATCTATCGGGCGTTGACCTTGGGAGTGACCGATGTGTCGGAGCAGAGTGTGCGGCTGGACATGAAGATGGAGTGGATCCTTTCGATTGTTGGAATTCCGTCCGCCTTTTTGTTGCACGGCTATGTCGGTTTCATTTTCGGCTCCATCAAGGCCAATCCTTGGTGGGGCAACGTGTTGATGCCGATCATGTTTATTCTGTCGGCCATCGTGTCGGGCATCGCGCTGTGTGTGTTCAACTACATCGTTCTGACTTGGATTCGCCGCAAAACCGTGGATATGCGCTGTCTGGACACCATGGCGATGTTTCTCTTCTACGCGCTGGTGGTGGATGCCGTCATTGAAGGATTGGACGTGTTCCATCGTGGCTATGCGGCGGAGGAAGGGTTCGCCGTTTTGCAGACCATGATCCGCGAGAAACTCTTTTACACGCTGAATATCGGACAGGTTGGCATCGGCACGCTGCTGCCGTTGCTGATGCTCGGATCACTCCAGCTTTTGCGCCGGCGCGTGCCGGAGGCGATCCGGCGGACCATGATTTTCTGTAGCGGAGCGATGATCCTGCTCGGCGTGCTGGCGATGCGGTGGAACGTCGTCATGGGCGGGCAGTTTTTCTCCAAGAGCCTGCGCGGCGTGATGAGTTACAAAATGGAGTTTGCCGGACAGGAAGGCTGGCTCATTAGCGCCGTCATTTTGTGCCTGCCGTTCATCATTCTGACGGTGCTGGTGAAACTGTTTTTGTCCGAGCAATTGCAACCCAGCGAACATGAGCCGCAGAACAAGTCCACAACCTAGGCTTGGCGGAAAACGCCTGCGCCGCCGGGAGCGGGATTATTTGCCTGCGGGAAAACTGACCAACGCAAAGCCGGGTAAATTCCGACGATAGCAACTTGACCGATATATGAATACCGAGAACGCGGGGAAGCCGCCTCACCGGCCGTCCCTGCTGCAAAATTGGATTAGTCTGACCGGGCTGGTCGTTGTGATCGGCGGCCTGTTCTCGTTCTTCATGTTGCTCATGCTGGATGCCGTCGCGCACTTTTCCAACCCTTACATCAGCATCCTGACTTGGATGGTGACGCCGGCGTTTCTCGTTTTCGGGTTCATTTTGACTTTGATCGGTGTGCTGCGCACGCGGCACAAGCGCGTGGGCAGCGCTTCCATGGTTTCAGCGGTGCAAATCGATCTTTCCCGCCCGCGCGATCGGCGCATCCTGGTCGCCTTCGTCATCGGCAGCCTGCTTTTCATCATGCTTGCGGCGGTGGGCAGCTACAACTCCTTTAATTTCACGGAGTCGGTGCAGTTTTGCGGCGAGACCTGCCACGGCGTCATGAAACCCGAACTGACGACCCACGACCACGGGCCGCACGCGCGCGTGGCCTGCGCGGCATGTCATGTGGGGCCGGGGGTGAACTGGTTCGTCCGTTCAAAACTTTCAGGCTCCTATCAGGTCTATTCCGTCCTCTTCAACAAGTATCCGCGCCCCATCACCACACCCATCAAAAACCTGCGTCCCGCCCGCGAAACCTGCGAGGAATGTCACTGGCCGCAGAAATTCTCCGGCAACCTCGACCGGACCTATAACTATTTCCAGAACGACGCCTCCAACTCGCCGTATTCCATCCGGCTCTCGATCAAAATCGGCGGAGCTGATCCGTCCAGTGGCCCGGTCGGCGGCAGCGGCATTCACTGGCACATGATGGTTGGCAACCAGGTTGAATACATCGCCACCGATGCCGCACGGCAGAAAATCCCTTGGGTGCGCATCACCGATTCGCAGGGCGTGGTCACGGTTTATCACACGCCAAAATTCACCAATGACATTTCCAAAATGGAAATCCGCAAGATGGACTGCATGGATTGCCACAACCGCCCGTCCCATCGCTATGTGTCGCCAGACAAGGCCGTCAATCTTGCCATGGAGCTCGACCAGATTGACCGCACCATTCCCTGGATCAAAACCAACGCGGTTTATGTCCTGACCCGTAGTTTCAAAACTGACGAGGAGGCCAGGGACGGCATTGCCACACTGCTGACGCAACGTTATCCCAGCGACCCGCGCATCCGGCAGGTCATCCCGGTGGTGCAACAGATTTACCGGGACAATTTCTTCCCCCAAATGAAGGCCAACTGGAGCGTTTATCCGGACAACATCGGCCACATGATCTGGCCCGGCTGTTTCCGTTGTCATGATGGCAATCACAAGACCGAGGACGGCCAGCGAACCATTAAAGCCAACGACTGCAACGCCTGCCACACCATTCTCGCGCAAGGCAGCGGCGCGGAATTGCAGCAAATGACGCCCGGCGGCCAACCGTTCAAACATACGGGTGGAGACTATGACCTATCCTGTTCTGATTGCCACACGGGCGGACCGTAGCCGGTTTTCAACCACCGTAGTCCTGCGCATAAAAACCGCTGGAACGATTTTCTCATTCCGGTTTTTGCGGGAGGAACAATGGTGGCCGGGTGCAAAGACTGGCCGTCCGCAAGGACCTTCCCGGCCCGCGCCGACCAAAGAACCGGTGAAATAGTCATGGACAATCTGCCCGCTCCGCCCAACCCTTTGCCCGGAGACTTTTGCAAAATGACACCGGGTTCGTTCTCAATGTCCGAGTGGTTTGACCTGCCGATTTGGGTTGCTGACATTTTGCATCCAACCATCGGCGCGCTGTCCATTTCCACTGACGCTCCGTCCCGCCGCCCGCGCAATCTGTCCGCCGCCATCACCGGTTATCAGGCCGTGATGAACACGCCTCGCGGGCAGATCGTCAACCGCAGCACCCTGCTCAAGGAAGTGGAGACTGACGCCGCCGATTTAATGGTTCAATTGAGCGACCTCGACGATCTCAGTTTGCAGTTCAACGGCACGGACGCGGGCAGACGGTTTATTGAAGCATGGAAGCGCGCCCGCAACATCGTGGACGCCGGCCACGGCCCCGCCGCCGCCAAACCTGCGCCCGCGCCGACAGCGCCGCCGCCGAAAGTGTGAAATGATTTTGCCGCCGGATAGAGGTTGCGGAGAGGACATCGCGAGACAGGATTGGCGGCAAACGTGGAAAATGAATCCTGTCTCAGGTGGAAAACGCCGCGGGCGACGGTGGTAATGTCCTCATCGCCCATTAAAGTTTCAGCGGGCCCCGGCAAAGGGGGCCGGTTTTTTTTTTTTTTTTTATTTGTGGCTTCC
>DMQW01000086.1 GCA_003455565.1 Limisphaerales bacterium | reverse complement strand
CCCAGCGCATCAAAGGCCGCAAAGCCATCGGCGTTGTCGCCGGTTTGCCACTTCAAATTGAAATGCCAAATGTTATTACTCACCGATTGACGCTGCCGGGAATTGGGATTGAGTGCTACCTCAATATGTGGATGGACGGCAACGCCCGCACGACTTACGCCGCGTTTGACATCATGCTCGGCACAACGTCGTGCGACCTGACGGCTGGCGGGCTAATCAAGTCGCAATAGTTTTTGCCAACTGCCGGTTGGCGTCTCGCGGGTTGTCGGTTGCCCGGATTGGACTTTTCTCACCAGTCCGGGCTTTTTATTGCCCGCGCATAGTTGCCCGCTGGCGCGTTTCGTTATGCGGCGAGTCAGAAGAAAATTACGGGGGAAGAGATTTCAGGCTGCCGCCGTCTGCAATCCCGCCAGCGGGTGAACATCGCGCTCAATCCGCTTCTCGCAATGTAGCCGGGCAATTTCCAAGTCGTAGTCCGCTTGAATCCCGATCCACAATTCCGGCGAGACGTTGAACAGACGACCGAGTTTCAACGCCATTTCCGCGCTGACACCCCGCTTGCCCCGGCAAATCAGACTGATGGCAATGGGCGTCGCACCAATGGCCTTGGCGACCGCGTAGGCGGACAAGCCCATCGGCTTGATAAAATCCTCGCGCAACACGTCGCCCGGATGCACCGGGTTCAATCTGTCATTTTGCCTGCTCATAAATTTTCAGTGATAGTCCTCGATTTCAACCTGCTCCGCGTTGCCGTCGCGCCATTCAAAACAAATCCGCCACTGGTCATTGACGCGGATGCTGTGCTGGCCTTTGCGTCCGCCCTTCAATGCTTCCAGCCGGTTGCCCGGCGGCATGGACAGATCGTGCAACGTCCGCGCGCGGTGGACATATTCCAGCTTGCGCCGCGCCGTGTTCTGAATGTCCGGCGGCAATCTCCGCGAGCGTTCCCCGCGAAAGATTCTTTCCGTCTCCGCACAAGCGAAACTGACAATCACCAAGACAGCTTATCGCATGACGATAACAAGTCAATGGCTTTTGCCCAACTGTGAACAATAATGCAGAATTGGCCGCTTTTACTTGGACTCTGCTTGCATTCTGTCAATAAAAGTCAATAGAACCAAGCAAAACAAGGTGATTCTCTTGAAACGCGAGGTTTCATAAATTATTTTGGCCACAGATGAACACAGATTTTCACGGATGAAAAACAAAAAGAGCGGCGGTATCCTGATTTGAACGGAGCGCGGATTGTCCTCAATCCGCAGCGTGTGGATCAGTCGACGTGCTGCGAGTTGGGACAACTCGCGCTCCGGCCAAAAGAGCGGGGCGCTTGACCATTTTACAAACGCATTGTTGAATTGGATGTCGTGAGAAAGCTTCCGACTACGTAATCATGTCGTTTCATTTCAAAAAATTGGAATCGCCGGCCAAAGCCGTGCGGCGGCTGTGCCGCGAGCACATCGGCGAGGCGCTGGGCTGCCTGCGGAACTCCCGTCATCCGGGAGCCGTCCACGGCGTGCGCAAGGAAATCAAAAAGCTGCGCGCGATTTTCCGGCTCGTGCGCGGCGAAATCGGCCGGGGCATCTATCGCAAGGCGGCGAAGGCGCTGCGCAAAGCCGCCGATCGCCTGGCCGCCCCGCGCGACGCGCGGGTGACGCTCAAGGCGTTCGAGAGCCTGGCCGGACGTGCTGCGGCGCGGCGTTTTCCTGAAATCCAAAAAACATTGCAAAAGCATTGCCGCCGGGAAACCCGCCGGTTTCGACACGACGATTCCATCGCGGTGGCGGATCAGATTTTGCGGCAGATAAACCGGCGCGTGGGGGATTTGATAATCAAGGCGGACGGCTGGGCGGCGATTGAACCGGGCTTGAAGCAAAGCTACCGTCGCGGCCAGCAAGCCTGCGCCCGCGTCCGCCAAAAGCCGTCGCCGGAAAATTTCCATGAATGGCGGAAGCATGTGAAAAATCTCTGGCATTATCTCCGGCTGCTCTGCCCGGACTGGCCGGCGGAGGCGCGCGTCCTGACGGACAAACTGGAATTGCTCGGCGAACAACTCGGCGACGACCATGACCTTGGCCTGCTGAAACAATTCGTCGCGGAACGCTGCGCCGGGCAGACCAAGGAAGCGGCGGCATTGAATCAATTGATTGCATCGCGTCAGGAAAAACTGCGTTCGGCGGCCTTGAAGCTCGGCGTCCGGCTCTATGCCAGAACGCCAGCGGCCATCGGCCGGCGGCTGGGACAACAGTGGAACGCGTGGCGCGGCGAAACCCGCCGTCATTGAATTGTCACTTCTGGTTTGCGGCCAAAGCCGCTATCGTCGGCGCATGTTGAAAGGTTTTTTCATGGGGCTGCTGGCTTGGGTTCTCCTGCCCGGCCACGCGACGGCGGCGGACAAGATTCTCTTCGCGGAAAACTTTTCACACGGCTTTTCCAACGGCTGGCAGAACGTCGCCTTTTTCAAGGCGCCGACGGAGTATTAGGTCGTCCGCGACGGCACGAATTTTTTCCTGCGCGGCGTGGCGGAGAAAACCTGCTCGGCGTTGAGCCGGAAGCTGGACGTCGCGCCGCCGGCAAAATTGAAACTGCGCTGGCGCTGGAAGATTGACGGTGTGAACACGAACGGCTCGGAGCGCGACCTGAAAAAGTTCGACCACGCGGCGCGGGTGTTCGTGGCGTTCGACACGTTCATCGGGCCGCCGCGCATATTGAATTATATGTGGGCGGACGTGGAGAAAGCCGGCACGGTGCTGGAGCATCCCAAGTCCGGCCGCGCGCAGATTTTCGTTTTGCAATCCGGCAACGCGCGGACGAATGAGTGGATTGCCGAGGAACGCGATGTGACGGCGGATTGGAAAAAAGTTTTTGCCGGCAAGCCGATGCCGAAAATCGTCGGGCTGGGTGTGATGACGGACAGCGACAGTCTGGGGCAACGACTGGTGGGCAGCTACGCGGACATTGAATTGATTGGTGAATAAAAAAGAGCGCCCCGTTGCCGGAGCGCTCTTTTGTGAAAGTAATGAAAATTACTTGGGGCCGAGGATCGCGTCCTTCGCGGCCTTGGCGACGCGGAATTTCACGACGCGCTTGGCTTTGATCTGAATGGCTTCGCCGGTCTTCGGATTGCGGCCCATGCGGGCGGCGCGGTTCTTGAGGACGAGCTTGCCGATGCCGGGCAGCGTGAACGTGTCTTTCGCATTCTTGTAGGCGAGCTGGGCGATGTGGTCGAGGATTTCGACCGCTTGTTTCTTGGAGAGTTGCGCCTTCTCAGCGACGAGCGAGGCGATTTGAGCTTTGGAGAGTGCTTTGGCCATAGTATTTGTTCTCTTTGGTTGGTTGTTGTTTTTGTTGTTTGGTTCAAATAGTCACGAGACTTGAGACGAATTAAAAACCTTCGCGCCGTTCACGCAAGCGAAAAAATCAAAAAAATCAAAGTTTTTTCAGGGGCGCAAACGTGCGGGACTTGACTTCGCAGGGCAATTTCCGACCATGCCCGCGTGGCGCTCTTCACCATCCAGAACGAATTCCGCTATGAAATCGTCCGCAAAATCTTTGAGGGCGGCATGGGCATCGTCTATGAAGCGGAGCAGCACGGCTCGCATGAGTTTGTCAAACGCGTCGCCATCAAGATCATCCGGCCGAATTTCGCGAGCCAGAAGATGTTCATCGAAAACTTTGTCGGCGAGGCCAAGCTCGTGGCCGACCTGATCCACACGAACATCGTCCAGACCTACCAGCTCGGCGAAGCCAACGGCGTTTGTTTTATTGCGATGGAATTGATCCGCGGCGTGAACCTTGAACAATTCGCGCATCAGCTCGCCGACAAGAAACGGGTGTTGCCGCGCGAACTCGCCGTGTTCATCACCAGTCGCATCGCGCGCGGCCTCGCCTACGCCCATGCCAAGAGCAACAAGGATGGCAAACCGCTCGGCATCGTCCACCGCGACGTGAACTTCAAAAACATCATGATCGCCTTCGAGGGCGACGTGAAACTGACCGACTTCGGCATCGCCAAGGCGAAAGGTTTTCTCACCGACCAGGAAGGCGAAGTCGTCGCGGGCAAGCCGGATTACATGAGCCCGGAGCAGGCGGATTTTCAGATCACCGACAAACGTTCGGACATTTTTTCCGTCGGCGTCGTGCTGGCACACCTGCTGCTGGGGAAAAATATTTTCAAAGGCGCGAACGCCGAGGAATCCCGGCAGCGCATCATGCACCAGCCGGTTCCCGATTTCCGCGCGCTCGATCCGCGCATTGACGACCGGCTCAACGACCTGCTGCACCACTGTCTCGCACACGATGCCGACCGCCGTTTTGCCACCGCCGACCAGTTGATGCACGACTTGGAATACTACATCTACCACGGCGGTTACGGCCCGACCAACGAGACGCTCGGCAAATTCATCCGTGAATTATTTGGCCAGGAACCGGCCCAATCTCTGCCCGCCGATGCGCAGTTCAAAACCATCGTGCTGGAAGAAACCGGCAGCTTGAAAGAACAGAACACCTGACGCATGAAACGCGCCGCCAAGTCCACCATCAAACTCGGCCTCATCCAGACCGATGTTTCCGCCGACCTCGACGCGAACCTCAAGAAAACCATCGCGCTCATCGAACGCGCCGCGAAGAACGGCGCGCAAATCATCTGCACGCAGGAACTTTTCCGTTCGCAGTATTTTTGCCAGAGCGAAGACCACAAAAATTTCGAGCTGGCCGAAAAAATTCCTGGCCCCAGCACCGACGCCTTCCGCAAACTCGCCAAAAAGCACAAGGTCGTCATCATCGCCTCGCTGTTCGAGAAACGCGCCTCCGGCGTTTATCACAACACCGCCGCCGTCATTGACGCCGACGGTTCGTTGCTCGGCATCTATCGCAAGATGCACATCCCGGACGATCCGTTGTTCTACGAAAAATTTTATTTCACGCCCGGCGATTTGGGGTTCAAAACCTGGCAGACGCGCTACGGAAAAATCGGCGTGCTGATCTGCTGGGACCAGTGGTATCCCGAAGCCGCGCGGCTCACGGCCATGCAAGGCGCGCAAATCCTTTTTTACCCGACCGCCATCGGCTGGCATCCCGGCGAGAAAAAAGAATACGGCGAACGCCAGCACAGCGCGTGGGAAACCATCCAGCGTTCGCACGCCGTGGCCAACGGCTGCTTCGTCGCGTCCGTCAACCGCATCGGCCACGAAATCATCAAAAGCGTCGGCGGCGACGGCCTGGAATTCTGGGGCCAAAGTTTCGTGGCCGGAACGTCCGGCGAAATCCTGGCGAAAGCCAGTTCCGCCAAGGAGGAAATTTTGATCGTCCCGGTTGACCTCGCCAAAGTGGACGTGACGCGCACGCACTGGCCGTTCCTGCGCGACCGCCGGATTGACGCTTATGGCAATCTCACCAAGCGGCTGGTGGATTGAAAACATTTGATTGCCTGTCGCTATCGCCGGACGTAGATTGCTTTCAGTTATGCCAGCCAGTTTGGAACAAGTGACCGAAGAAGTTCGTGAGCTTTCCCCGGAGGATCGTGAGCAATTGCTTGCCCGCCTCATCCGCGACCTTGAACCTGCCGAAAATTTTTCTCCGGATGAAATCGAGCGTGCCTGGGACAAGGAAATTGCCCGGCGTCTGGAAGAGATTGATTCCGGGAAAGTGAAGACAATTCCCGCCGAAGAAGTTTTTGCCCGGATTCAGGCCAAGCTGGATGAAGCCCGTTAAATTTCATCCGCAGGCCGAAAGCGAGCTTGCCGAAAGTGTTGGTTTCTACGATGGTCGTCTTCCCAATTTGGGCGATGATTTTTTTACGACCGTCAAACTTGTCATCCGTCAAATCCAGTCCGACCCTTTGCTGCGTCCGCCCCGGCAGGATGGCACGCGCAAGGTGACGTTGCCTCGTTTTCCTTATGCGGTTGTTTATCGTGACCAGCCTGGGCAGATTCAAATTGTTGCTGTTGCTCACGGTGCGCGCCGTCCGGGGTATTGGCGAGGAAGACTGTGAATCAATCGAACAATCTCGCTTGGATCACCGGCGCGAACGGGCTGATTGGAAATTATCTCGTCCAGACCGCGCCGAAGTTTGCCCCGCGCTGGCGCGTGCGGGCGCTGACGCGTGAACAGCTTGACCTGCTTGATTTCGCCGCCGTCCGCCGCGAGTTTGGGAAAGACAAACCGCAACTCGTCATTCATTGCGCGGCCATCACCAACATTGCCGACGCGCAGAAAAATCCTGTGCTTGCGCGGCGCGTAAATGTCGAAGTCACCAAGCTGCTCACGGAACTGGCGTCGGAAGTTTCGTTCGTTTTCTTTTCCACCGATTTGGTTTTCGACGGGCGCAAAGGCAATTACGCCGAGACCGACGCGGCGAATCCATTGCACATTTATGGCGAGACCAAACTTGCCACCGAGGAAATTGTCCTGCGCAATCCACGTCATCTGGTCGTGCGCACATCCATGAACGGCGGCATATCGCGTTCAGGCAATCGTGCGTTCAACGAACAGTTGCACCATTCATTGCAGCAGGCGGGGCAGGGGATGAAACTGTTCACGGACGAATTCCGCTGTCCGATTCCAGCCGTTGAAACGACGCGCGCGGTCTGGGAACTGGCGCAGAAAAATTGCGCGGGAATTTATCACGTCGCCGGCGCGGAAAAATTGTCGCGCTGGCAGATCGGTCAGTTGCTCATCAAACGCTGGCCGGAAGTGAAGACGAAAATTGAATCCGCCTCGGCAAAAGATTTTCCCGGCCCGCCGCGCGCGCTGGACACGTCGCTCGACCTTGCCAAGGTGCGAAAAGTCTTGTCCGCGCCGCTGCCCGGCCTGGGCGAGTGGCTCGCGGCTAATCCGAAGGAAGTTTTTTAGCGCCAGAGGCGCGCTAGAAAATAGCCCACGGCGTCAGCCGTGGGTCAAAGGACAAAACCAATCAAGCCCCGTCAGGGGCGACAGAACAGGTGCAAATAAATTCTGTCGCCCCTGCCGGGGCTTTTAACTTTTACGGCACTTAAACCACGGTTGAAACCGCGGGCTATTTTCGGTCGCCGCTGTGCGGCTGCAAATTTATTTCGTCTTCAATTCCAAAATCGTGATGGAATATGGCGGGAATTCACGCGTAAATTCCTTGCCAAGGCCTTTGGCTTTTTCGGTGACGGGAACAATCTTGGTCGGTTCCTTGAGCGAGTTGGTGTCGCTTGGGCTGCTCGCTTTCATCACGAGGGCTTCCCCTTTGGTTTCGACGGAAGAAATTCCACTGATGTCAATTTTCACCGGCTGCGGCGTGCCGAGGCGGTTGACGACTTTCAGATAAATTGTCCCGCTCTGGCTGTCGCGCGTGGCGTCGAAGAACAATGCCGGCACTTGTCGCGGAGCCGGAGATTGGCCACCGCCACCGCCGTTGCGGCCGCGCCCGGCTGGTGGTTGCCAGGTGTAGGTCGGGATGTCCTGTGAATCGGTCGCCAGCACAACGTCGCCGTGATGCGTGCTGAACATTTTTTGCGCGTAATAGGACGGCGAACCGTAGCTGGTGAGCGCGTCGTAGCCGATGAGGTCGCTGGGCCATTGCATTGAACCGCCCCTTCTGGGGTCGCTGACGTTCACGAATAATGGCGCATACGATTCAATGAGGACGAGGTCGGAATTGCGTTCCATGCAGCACATCCACGCGGCGTCGCCGAGCGCGCCCGCCATGTTCGGCGTGGGCGAACCGACGCGCGTGGCCCATTCACCGACGAAAATTTTCGGGCCGGTGCGCGGGCGGTTGTCATACATGTGCGACTGCGACTCCATTTGCTCCTGCGAGCGGTAATAATGTTCGTCAACCAAATCCGGCGTGCTGCTCTTCACCGGGGTGGTGGCGATGACTTGCAGGTTTGGATATTTCGCCTTGATGGCGTTGAAAAATTGCGTGAAACGTCCGTCGTAACTGCCGGAGCGGTCGAACCAATCTTCATTGCCAACCTCGACGTAGTGCAACGGGAACGCCGCAGGATGACCGTCCTTTGCGCGGCGGGCGCCCCACTTCGTGCTGGTGTCGCCGGTGACGTATTCAATTTCATCGAGCGCATCCTGAACATAAGGTTCAAGATCGGGGCCGGGCTTGATGTAATCGTGCTTCAGCGCGTAGCCGGCAAAAACCGCGAGCAACGGTTCCATTTTCAGGTCTTCGCACCAGTTAAGATATTCCATCAGGCCGAAGCCGTCGGTGGACCAGTAATTCCACGAACTGCGGTGGCCGGGCCGCTGCGAAACATCGCCAACGGTTTTCTTCCAATCGAAACGCTCGTCAATGTAATCGCCTTCGAGATAATTGCCGCCGGGCAGCCGCAAAAATTTCGGCTGCATGTCCGCGAGCAATTGCATGATGTCCGGGCGATTGCCGTTGGCGCGATTAGCGAACGTCGGCGGAAATAAGGAGACTTGTTGGAACCAAATCGTGCCGGGCGAAGCCGTCGTAATCGTGAACCGATTCTCTTTCGATGCCTTCACCTTTTTGGTCGTCAACGTGACTTCGTATTTCTTCCAATCGCCGGTGAGCGACGGAATTTGCGCGCTGGCGAAAACCGTTTTTCCATCCGCGCTTTGAAGGTTGACCGTCAACGCGCCGAAAAATCCATCCGCCGCCTTGGCGTAAAATGACGCGTGATAAGTTGTTTTTGGCTTCACGGGAATGCCCCAGTAGCCGCCGTTCGCGATGCCCGCCAAAGAATTTTTTGATGCCTGTGGCGCCTCCAGTTTCAAGCTGACGTTCAGCGCATCATTCAACGGTGCGGTTGTGTCGAGGGAAATTGAACCGGTGCCGACCGTGTCCCAAAAAACCGTGTTCGTCGGATTCGCCTTGAACGCGCGGTTGCGGATGAGTTCGCCATACAACCCGCCTTCATAGGAATAATTGATTTCCTCCGTCATCAAACCATAAAGCATCGGGCTGACTTTCGTGGTGACTTGATCCGCCTTGATCTGCAAAACGGGAATCGGATTCGTCGTTTGCGCCTGCGTGAGCGTCACGGTCGCGCCCGTGAAAATGGAGAGAAGAACAATGAGCTTTGAAGATGAAAGCCCTCGCGTCAGTGATTTAATTAGGTTCATAAAGTAATTATTAAATTTGCCGGCGGCGAAAGTCCATACCTATTTCTGGTGATGCTCTGAAAAGAAAACTTTGTTCCTTCGTTGCTTCGTTGTTTATTTCCCGCCGTGAATCTGCAATCCACAAATGCCAATCCGAAATACCGGGGCGGTTCGCGTCGTCGGGTATTTCTTGCGGGCATTTTCACAGTGCAGAATGAATCCCGCCGCCCATCACTCCAGCCGCAGCACGCACACGCCGTAGTCAATTTCCTTGCCGTTTGCGCCGTCGCGCAGGCAGCCGGGCGGCAGCGCGTGAAACAATTTCCGCCTGTCGCCATCCGTGCCGGCCACCATCACCACCGCGCCGGCGGCACGCAGCACTTGCATATGCTTGGTCATGGAATGTTGCAACCGGTTGGTCCGCGCCGCGAGGTCGGTGACCGACTTCGGGCCTTCCGTGGCCAGCATTTGGAGCACCTGCCAGCGCACCGGATTGCCCGCCGCCAGCAACAGCGTCACCATGTCCAATCCCGGCCCGGCCACTGCGGGCGTGGCCGTGGTTTGCGTCTCATTGCTCATAACACCACGTTAACAAGCACTTGCCGCATTAATCAATGCCGTTGTGGGCCGGAATTTGGTCTGGGGACTTGTCATTCCCCACTGGGGACCGAGCATTCCCCTTCCGGGGTCGGAA
This sequence comes from Limisphaerales bacterium, assembly GCA_003455565.1. GTDB lineage: Bacteria > Verrucomicrobiota > Verrucomicrobiia > Limisphaerales > UBA11358 > UBA11358. Next base: position 9,450 of record DMQW01000086.1, on the reverse strand, counting down.
TGTATCTGGCAGGGGACCTAACAACCCCCTTCCGTCTTCGTGATGTATCTGGCGGGGGATTGTCATTTCCATTCCAGCTTCGGCATATAACGAGCCTGCGGCGACGGGATACATTCCAGCGGCGGAATGTTTCGGCCTTGCGGCCACGAGATACATTCCAGCGGCGGAATGCACAGACCGTGCGGCCCATGCCCCCGACCGTGCGGCGGCGTCCGTTGGCTTTGGGGTGCATGCCCCCGACCCGGCGGCAACCACCCCAAGCCGAACCTTGGACGGCGGTGGCCCGGCGCAGCCGCGATACCGCTGGGGGATGGGCGCGGGTTTTGAACAATCAAGAAACGAAGGACACGAATTGACGCTTTCCGATTTCTGCTTTCAATTTTCCGCTTTCAGTTTTCTTCTTTTGCCTTACGCTGCCGTTCAATCTGCATGGCAAAGTCAAACAATCAGAAACAGTCCAACGGCTCCGCACTCGACTTTGAAGCCCAACTTTGGGCCGCCGCCGACAAGATGCGCGGGCACATGGACGCTTCTGAATACAAGACCTTGCGGTCCACCAATACAAATTACAGCAATCGTCGAGTGAACCGCGACTTCTCCCTCTCCGCCTCGAATGATGTCCCTCGCTCGCGGGAGCGGGAGAGGGTGGTCGCAGACCGGGTGAGGGACGTTGGGGAAAAGCATTCCTCGGCGGCGGGGACCGAGGTGAGGTGTCGAATCCTGTCAACCAAAAGACTGAGGTGAACACAATCCACCAATTTCTGCACCAGGCCTCCCTGCCTTGGCGCGACGAAGTGAAACGAAGGCGGCTCATCCCGGCGGAATTTGCCGAAACCAAAACTGCCGCCGGTCGCCGCCGGATGTGACGCACGCGGCAGGCACACAAGGCGCGCGAGCATTGGCTGGCCGTTGAACACTAAATTTGATGTTGCCCATTTATGGAGTTTGAAGTAGTTTTCTATGAAACTGTGAACGGCCATTCGCCCGTGAAGGAGTTTCTGTTGGAACTCAAGGCCAGCGATCGCGACGATTTTGCGGCGGTGGCGGCGGGACTGGAAAAACTGCGCAACCGCCAGTATCACCGCGAGCCGCTGACCAAGGCGCTGGGCGACGGCCTGTTTGAACTGCGCCATGTCGGCAAGTTGAACACGCGTGTGCTGTGGTTCTTTGTGAAAGGCCGGCGCATCATTGCCGTTCATGGCATCCGCAACAAAGGCCAGGCGATTCCGGCGCACGACCTCGACACTGCGGAGAAACGAATGCGCGACTGGCAGGAAAGAAATGATTTATGAGCAAAACGAACTTTGACCTTTTTTTGGAAGAACAGCTCAAAGACCCCGACTTTGCCGAGCGGTTTGAACGGGCGGGCGAGGCGTGGGACGTGGCCTTGCAACTCACGGCGCTGCGCGAAAAAGCCGGCCTTTCCCAAAAAGACCTCGCGCGCAAACTCCACACCTCCCAGCAGCAGATCAGCCGGCTGGAATCGCCGGCCTACGAAGGCCATTCCTTGAGCATGTTGCGCCGCGTGGCGGAAGTCCTCGGCGTCACCGTCCGGGTCACCCTCGCGCCGAAGGGAACCTCCGAACCCATGATTCTGTCGGAAGCCAAAACCCCTTACCGCACCGGCAGAAAATCATGAACACTGGAACAATTTTGGCCTTTGACCTCGCCAACCCGCCGTTTAACATGAGCGATTGGGGCGGCGAAAATCTGCGGAAGGACGTGCGCTGTTTCTCCCTCTCCGCCTCGATCGGGGAGAGGGCCGGGGTGAGGTGTCGAATCCGCTCTTCGCCGGTGAACAACGCCAACTTCGCTTGGGTTCAACATTTCAGTTTCGTGCAATAGTGAAAGCCAATGCCGCATGATTCGTCGCATTAACAAACTGAAAAATGTTGGCCGCTTTGTTGACCTGAAATCGCAAGGTGGAACTCAAGGCGATTTTGCCAAGGTGAATGTTATCTACGCACCAAACTCTGGTGGGAAAACAACCTTATGTGATGTATTCAGGTCGCTCGGAACTGGCAAACCAGATTACATACTCGGGCGAAAACGCTTTGGGGCAACGAGTCCCATTGAAATTGAGATGCTTTTTCACGGAATGCCAGCACCGAAATCTGTGTTGGCCGGGAATGGTTGGCAACATGAGCCGGCTGGCAGCAACTCACATAGAACCCTAGTTTATGACGACCGTTTTGTAGCCGACAATGTTTTGATTGGTCAGTTCGTTGCAGTCGAGCAACGACGAAATGTTTACGGCCTCGCGCTGGGCGCGCAAGCCCATGTTCTGAAGGCGCAAGTTGACCTCGCAGACCAAAACCTAACCAGCGCAACAAATGCACTTAATACGGCTCGGGCTGCGCTAACGCCACTAATCCCAACCGGATTCAACATTGAATCTTTTCGGGGAATTACCAAGGACGAGGCGATTGACGAACATATCAAAGAGGCAACTGACGAACTGGAGAAGGCCAAACGCACGAAGGCGAACGCCGATGCAATCCGACAGAGAAAACCGTTTAACATCATAACGCCTCCCGCCGCTCCCGCTAGTCTTGCCGCAGCACTGGAAACGACACTTGATGACGCAGCACTACAAGCTGAAGCCAAGATTCTCGAACACTTGCAACGTCATAGCCACGGTCTTGGATTGGAATGGCTTGGCCAAGGACACCGGGGACAATCGGGGACAACTTGTCCCCATTGCGGGCAGGAAATGGAGGGTTTAGAAATCCTCAAAAATTACCGAGTCTTTTTTTCAGGTGTCTTGCAGGCCCAGCAAGCTGAGTTGAAACGCATTTTGGATGAAGCGCAGCAGAACTTTGGCGAGGCGGCGCAACAGCGTCGGGAACAGCTTTTGGTCGCACATCATGTCGAAAAAGAATGGTGGAAAGACGCAGGAGGGAAATCCTTCAATTTGCCAGATTCTCCCGCGTTAGACACGGTGCGTAGTGCTATGCAAGATGTTTACGCCGCAATTCTCGCCAGCGTAAAACGAAAGCAATCACAGCCTGCGGGTCAAGTTTTGCTAACTGGAATGGAATCATCTGCTTTCGTGGTGTGGGATTCAATGGCAGGATTGCTCAAAGACTATATGTCTGGGATTGCCACAATTAACGCTGGGATCGTTGACTGGCAGCGGACGGTAATGGCGTTCAATATCGATCCTATCGAAAAACGAATCGCCGCGCTGCAAGTCCAGAAAAAGCGCCACGAAGAATCGGTTGTCAACGCTTACATTGTTTTCGACGCTGCGGTTGCTAATAAAACGGAAAAAGAAAGAGCCAAAGTTGACGCCAACACCGCGCTGAGAGAGCAATCAAATCAGGTGTTGGCCGAGTATGGAGATCGCATCAATACGCTGCTTGAACGCTTCGGCGTTAATTTCCTTCTTGTAAGTGGAGGCGTAAATTTTCTTGGCGGCCCGCCGGCTGGAGAACTTGCCGTCGAAATTCACGGCACGCGCGTGAGCAGCACACCAGAAGATGCGCGCAATCCATTGCGACCCTCACTGGCAAACACTTTGAGCGGCGGTGACCGCAGTGCTTTGGGTTTGGCGTTCTTTGTGGCACTTGCCGAGCGCGACGCAAACATCGGAGACACGATTGTTGCATTCGACGACCCATTTCACAGCCAGGATCGCAGCCGCCGTCGTCGGACGATTGAATGTATTCATCGGGTTGCTTTGGCCAGTCGCCAGTGTTTCATTCTTTCTCACGAACTCGACTTCTCGCGCGAGGCGGCACGGATTGTAGGTGCCCCTATGAATACCTTTCTCTTAAACACAATGGCAGATCATTCGGTTCTGGAAGCTGGCGATCTTCCACCACTACCAGGCCGTGCGTATGAACAGGATTATGCCAAGCTGACCGCCTTTCTTGCAGCGCCAGCAGATTTTGCAGGCCAATTGAAAGATGTCGCACGTTGCATCCGGCAAACACTGGAAGGATACCTGCGCACAAAGTTCCCGGCATCATGGCAAGAAACTGACTGGTTGGGGGACATGATCGGCAAGGTTCGCGAGGCCCAACCTGGCAACGTATTGCTCCTTGCTGCCCATCTCGTGACGGATCTCACGGAGGTTAATGAGTGGGGTAAACGATACTACCACGCTGAAAATGATGGGTCAGCCGCTGGCGAAGTTGATCCTACGGAGTTGAAGGGCTACGTCGAACAGACAATTAAAATCATTTCCTGCTGATATTACCTTTCTCGAAAATTGAACTAGCATGGAAATCGCGCCTGACAATTTGAAAATTTCGTTGGTTTATGACCAGGCGATTAATTATGCCTTTCAGCAAAATGCCATTCCGGTGGTCAAGGAACTGCGTTTTTGCAATGACGCCACGCCGCGCAAAAATCTCATCATTCGCATCACCACCGAGCCAGCATTTGCCGAACCAGTAGAGCTCCGCCTGCAAGGTATTGACGCTGGCGGTGAGTTTCGTGTCGCTCCACTGGATTTGAAACTTAGCCACGACTTCCTCGTCAAGTTGAGCGAAAAGGTATCCGGCTGGCTCAAAATCGAGGTTGTTGAGGGCGATTCCATTATCTGTTCCAAGACCGAACCGGTTTCACTGCTGGCCCGCAATGAGTGGTGTGGACTGGTTTCATTGCCCGAAATTCTAGCTGCTTTCATTCTGCCCAATGATGCGGCGGTGATGACTATTCTGAATCGTGCGGCAGAGTTATTGCGCGAACACACTGGTCGCTCCGCTTTCAACGGGTATCAGGACAAAAGCCGCAGGCGCGCTTGGGAACAGGTTGCCGCCATCTACAAGGCGGTGGGCGAGCTTGGCATTCGTTACATCGTGGCTCCAGCAAGTTTTGAAAACACCGGCCAGAAAGTCAGATCACCTGCCGACATCCTTTCGCAGCGCTTCGGCAACTGCCTCGATTTGTCGCTGCTTTTTTCTGCCTGCTGCGAGCAGGTCGGATTGCATCCGCTGGTTCTGATGCACGAGAGTCATGCCTATGCCGGTTGCTGGCTGGAGGGACGAACCCTGCCGGAACCATCCAGCGATGATCTTCAACACATCCGCAAGCTGGCCACCGATGAACTGATCACCGCGTTTGAATGCACAGTAGTCGCGAGCGAGACGCCCGGCACGCTCAAGGACGCTGAATTATTGGCCCGACCACACCTTCAGGGTGACAAGCCCTTTCGTCTCGCGCTGGATGTTCGCCGGGCCCGCGTTGCCCGGATTCATCCATTGCCCATTCCCAACCAGCCTGCCGCATCGGTCGGTGCTGGCATCTTGGCTGGCCAGCCTGCACCAGTGGCTGGCATCGGCGACCGGGATTTCGCAGACCCGTTGAAGGCAGTGACGGAAGCATCCGCCAAACCGGGCACACGGATTGATCAATGGAAGAGCCGATTGCTTGATTTAAGCCTGCGCAACCGGCTGCTGAATTTTCGAGAGACCAAGTCCACGATCCGCATTCTTTCGACTTCGCCCGAGCGGGTCGAAGATGAACTAGCCGCCGAGCATGAACTTGCGCTCCGACCCCGGCCCAAAGTGATGGGCGAGGACGATCCGCGCAACGAGGCCGCCTACACCCAGCAACAGCGCTCCGATGCGTTGGCGGATCACTTGGCCGACGAACTAAAACACGGCCGGCTGCATACGCACCTTGACGAATCCGAACATGCCCGCCGTCTCACGGATTTATTCCGTTCCGCACGCAATGCCATTGATGAAAACGGCACCAACACGCTTTTCGCCGCCGTCGGTTTCCTCGAATGGCGGGAAACCGAACAAAGCGACCGGGTGTTTCGTGCGCCGCTGCTGCTCGTCCCAGTTGAGTTGAAACGAAAATCTGTAATTGAAGGTTTTACCCTCCGGCGCTTGGACGAGGAAACACGGCTCAACGTCACGCTGATGGAAATGCTGCGGCAGCATTTTCGAAAGGAAATTCCGGGGCTTGAACCGTTGCCGGAAGATCACAGCGGCGTGGATGTCGGACTGGTGTTCCGCATTTTCCGCGACGCGGTTCGGGAACTGCCGGGCTGGGAGGTGAAGACCGAAGTTTGGCTGGGTCAATTTTCATTCACCAAATTCCTTCTCTGGAAAGACCTTGCAGACCGGCTCGATGACCTCACACGCAACCGCGTAGTCAACCATCTGGTAAATCAGGCCGGAATACCTTATCCAAATCCGGCTGAGGATATCCTCCCTGAAGATCTCGACGATGAAGTTCACCCGCGCAGTATCTTTTGTCCGCGCAGTGCAGATTCCTCCCAACTCGCTGCCGTGATGGCAGCGGCAGCCGGCCATGATTTTGTGCTTGAAGGGCCGCCGGGAACCGGGAAATCACAGACGATTGCCAACATCATAGCCCACTGCTTGGCTCACGGGAAACGTGTTCTGTTTGTGGCGGAGAAACGAGCGGCGCTCGATGTCGTTTACCGGCGCTTGCGGGAGGAAGGATTGGAACCTTTTTGCTTGGAATTGCACTCGAACAAGTCCGGCAAGGCTGACGTGCTAGCCCAATTTGACCGCAGTCTGAAATTTATTACCGACGATGGCGCGACGGACTGGGAGCATCGGGCGGCAGAGTTGGAGCGTCTGCGCGACTCGTTAAACGGCTATGCACGAGCACTGCATCGCCGCCACCCGTGCGGACTCAGCGCCTACCACTGTCTTGATTATCTCTTGCCCCGACAGAAAGAAACAATGGTGCGTCTCGACGCATGGCCGACGATTCTGAATACGCCGACGGAGACGCTAGAACGGGCGCGTGAAGTGGCCAAGCTTCTGCAACAGCGTTCCCGCCCATTGCTTCCGCTGACCGATCACCCGCTGGCGTTGCTGGCTTGCGAGGAATGGGCACCGGCTTGGTCCGAGCGCACGCTCGACCATGTTCGCAAGCTTGGCGCACTCGCGCAATCGGCTGCCGACGCCACACGCGAACTTCGCACATGGCTTCATTGTCCTGGTTCCGCCGTGTCCAAGACTGACTTGGGCAATTTGTTGGCCTTGGCGGACAGTCTTCTGACGCCTGAGCCAGTTGGTGCTGCCTTTGCTACCACGCCTTGGGACCAGTTGTCCGCCCATCTTGATGCGTGGATTCCGCTCGTGCGTGAACGATGTGGTTTGCGGGATAAACTGGCAGAGATTCATAAACTTAAGGTTCAGGGAAGCAAAGCCGTTGCCTGTGAAGCCTGGTCGCCCGGCGAAGCCGAGGACATCCTCAAACAGTGCCAGCAAATGAAAGTTTTGACGCAGCAGGCAATCGAGGCAGCACACGACTTGCACACTTGGATTCATTTCCCGCGCGCGTCCGCCAGCCGGACGGACATCGCTCGCCTTGTAGCCCTGGTGGACAGCCTGCTTGCGCCCGCTCCAGTCGGAGAGCAGTTTGCCACCACTGTGTGGCAGGAATGGGTGACGGAATTTGACCATTGGATGGCATTGGTTCGCGAACGCATTGATTTGCGAGCACGGCTGACTGGTTATGACGAACCAAAACTTCTCGCGCTCGACTTGGATATGCTCAGTCAGAAATGGCAGGCCGCGCATAAGACATGGTTTCTCCCAAAGTGGCTGAAAATTGCCAGCGTCCGCCGCCAACTCCGAACCGCGCGTCCCGATCAAACCAAACCGGACGCCGTCAAATTGGGCGATGTGATTAAAGCGGCGTCACGTCTTCGCTCCATCAACGGTGAATTGGCAACAACCAGTTTCAAGGCTGAGTCGTTGCTGGGGCCTGTGTGGAATCGAGGCGAGCCGCAACTCGACCATCTTATTCAAGTGCGAACATGGGGTGCGGCATTGCATGAACGGCTGGCCGCACTCGCCGGTGATGATGCGGATTGGATGTTTCGTTTGCGCGAGTTAATCGCCAGCCTTTTCAAGCAAGGGCCAGCCGCATATGAAGTTGGCACCACGATTGGGAATCGTCTCAACCGTTACCGTGATACCATCACGAAATTCGACGCGGCCTATGAGCCGTTGTCAGAATCTGCCGCCTTGCATCGCGGTCCATTGGATGAAACAGCCGACCATTTGTCAGCCGTTATTTCCGCTCTCAGTGTATTTCAACAATGTGCCCCACGGCTTCGGGTCATCAACAACGAACTGAATGCGACGGCTGTCGCGGCGCAGGATTGTTTGGGTATTATATGGGCGCAAGGTGAGCCGACAGCCGAAGCCATTGTTAAGGCGCGCACTTGGGGACAATCGCTTCACGCGCGAATGCTCGCTTGTGCCGGAGATGATCTCGTGTGGCTGGAGCAGTTGCGCCAGTTGTTGGCAAACTTGTTTGGCGAGGGACTGTCGGCTTATGCGGCGGGCACCCCCATCGGCAACCGCCTGTTGCATTATCGCGAGGCGCAAAAGCAATTCAACACCGCTTTTGACGCTTTAGTATCAGAGGTGCGCCTTCGCCGTGAAAATCTCGATACAGCTTCGGATTATTTCTTGGCGGTTCAAAATCTGGTGCAACGAATTCCGGCTGCCTGGCCCCAAATCCGGGAATGGTGTTTCTGGCAGAAAGTGCGTAATGAAGGCATGGAGCTTGGGCTTGAGCCGGTAATTGCCAAGCTGGAGTCTCCCGACGGTGATGTCGTGGATATTCCCGCCCTGTTCGAGCGCAGCTTTCGTCGTGACCTATTTTTTGCGACCATCGAAAGTGAATCCAGCCTGCGAGAGTTTTTCGGCAGGGAACAAAACGAACGCATTGACCGCTTCCGAGATGTTGATGAAAGAATTGCTGCACTGACGCGCTCACTCATTCGCGCCCGGCTGGCTGCCGGCATACCGCGCGACCAGGTTAAGGACGATGTTCCCAAGGCGGAAATCGGCCTTCTACGCCGTGAAATCGCCAAGAAGATGCGCCACATCCCGGTGCGCCAGCTTCTAAACCGCATTCCGAATCTCCTTTCACGGCTGAAACCCTGCGTGCTGATGAGTCCTCTTTCGGTTGCGCAATATCTTGAGCCGTCACATGCCATTTTTGACGTAGTCATCTTCGACGAAGCGTCGCAAATTCCAGTTTGGGATGCGATTGGTGCTATTGCCCGTGGGCAGCAACTCATTGTCGTAGGCGACCCGAAACAGTTGCCGCCAACCAACTTTTTCAACAGTGCCGGTGATGACGAGGAGAGCCTCGCTCCGGAGGAATTCAAGGATCTGGAAAGCATCCTCGATGAGCTGATGACACACGGGCTGCGTCACAAACGGCTGCAATGGCACTATCGCAGCCGGCATGAGGGGCTGATTGCCTTCAGCAACCGTCGGTATTACGAAAACGAACTGCTCACCTTTCCATCCGCCGAAACTGCGCTCGGTGGCGTAAGATTCAAACATTTGCCCGAGGCACGATATGACAAAGGGAAATCCCGAACCAATCGCAAGGAAGCAGAAGCATTAGTGACTGAATTGGTTGCACGGCTTCGGAATTCAGAAAGTCCCCGTTACTCCTACGGCATTGTCACGTTCAGTTTGGCCC
>DMQW01000046.1:4474-7699 GCA_003455565.1 Limisphaerales bacterium | reverse complement strand
AGTTGTCTCAACTCGCAGCGCGTCCATACTTTCCACGCGCTGCGGATTGAGACAATCCGCGCTCCGCTATATCAGGGCTGCCTTAAAAAATCAGGTTTGACTTGGCGGCGGTGGTGCGCCAAAGTGGCGGCGTTGACTGCGAAATTCCCCTTGCCGGATTGAGGAAATAAATCCAAACCGGTCGGTAAATTCAAATTGAACTTTTCCTGACGCAGCCCGTCCAATGCGAGACGACTTTTCTCCCCGCATTGTCCGCTGGCAATCGGAATCCAGGTCATCACAACCAAATAATTTATGCCACCAAAAGTTTCCGCCAAGAAAACCACGACGCGCAAAGCGCCGAAAGCTGCCGCTGCCATTGTGGAGAAAGTTGCCGTTGCCGATCAGCCACCGCTGATTGTTGAGAAGCCGGTCGTTGAACCGATCATTAAAAAATCAACTGCCGCGCCAGTGCCAGTTGAGCCAGTGCCGGTTGAATCAGCCATCGCGCCGGAAAGAACCGTTGATAGTGTCAAAGCCGCCGCGCAGGCGGACGCGCAAAAGGACGCTTCCAATTTTCCGGCGCCAAAAACTTCGGCGCAACTGCGTCCGCCGTCCGCGCCGGTGGAGGCGACGGGTGAAGACACCCGGATGGTTGAGCGGCGTGATGGGGGCAACGGCGGCGGTTATCAGCGCGATCGCATCGCGGCTTCGATGAACATCGCCAAACTTCAGGCGATGCAGATGAGCGATCTGAACGCGATGGCGCGTGATTATGGTGTGGAAAATTTCGGCACGATGCGCAAGCACGAGGTGATTTTTCACATTCTCCAAAAAAATGCCGAGCGCGCGGGCGTGTTGTTTTCCGAGGGCGTCATTGAAGTGTTGCCGGAAGGCTTCGGTTTTTTGCGGTCGCAAAGTTTTAATTACCTGCCTTGCCCGGAAGACATTTACGTTTCGCCGTCGCAGATCCGCCGGTTTGATTTGCAGACCGGCAATCTGATCACCGGCCAGATCCGTCCGCCGAAGGAAAAGGAAAAATTTTTCGCGCTGCTGAAAGTCGAGGCGGTGGACGGTGAAGACCCGGACAAGGCGAAGGAAAAAACGCTTTTTGAAAATCTCACGCCGTTGTTTCCGAACAAGCGGCTCATCCTGGAAACGGCGGCGGACGAATTGAGCACGCGCGTTTTGGATCTGGTCTGCCCGATTGGCAAAGGCACACGCGGCTTGATTGTCGCGCCGCCACGCACAGGCAAAACGGTATTGATGCAGAAAGTCGCCAACGCGATTCTCAAAAACAATCCGGAGACGTATCTGTTCATCCTGCTGATTGACGAACGCCCGGAAGAAGTGACGGACATGGAACGTTCCTGCAAAGGCGCAGAAGTGATTTCGTCCACGTTCGACGAACCGCCGGAGCGCCATGTGCAGGTCGCGGAAATGGTCATCGAAAAAGCCAAGCGCATGATCGAACACAAGCGCGACGTGGTGATTCTGCTGGATTCCATCACGCGCCTGGCCCGCGCTTACAACACGGTGCAGCCGCATTCGGGTAAAATTCTGTCCGGCGGTGTGGACGCCAATGCGCTGCACAAACCGAAACGGTTTTTCGGCGCGGCGCGCAACATTGAAGAAGGCGGTTCGCTCACGATTATGGCGACGGCGCTCGTGGATACGGGTTCGCGCATGGACGAAGTGATTTTTGAAGAGTTCAAGGGCACGGGTAACATGGAGGTTCACTTGGACCGCGCGCTCGTTGACCGCCGGATTTTTCCATCCATCAACATCGAACGTTCCGGCACGCGCAAAGAGGAATTGCTTTATCACCCCGACGAACTCAGCCGGATCGTTTTGCTGCGCCGCGCGCTCACCGGCGTGCCGCCCGTCGAGGCGATGGATCTGATGCTCGGCAAGCTCAAGAAAACTGGAAGCAACATCGAGTTTCTGCTCAACATGGCCGTAAGCTGAACAATTTCATCGCCGCTGTCTTCATATTTTGGCGTAGCGATGGCAATTTTCGGTGTGTGAATGGCAAAGAAAGTTTCGCTGTCCGCCGACTTTTCGGTTATTTAACAGGCACGAAAATGAAGCAATTCATCCACCTCAAAATCTGGCCGGCCACCGTCGGGACACTCTTGATTATTGCCGCCACCGGCTGTGGGCGCGACAGTGTCAAAGTTTATCACGTTGACGCCAGCGACACCCCAACGCCACCGCCGGTCGCCGCGCCCGCCGCGATGCCGGGTTCCATGCCGACAGCCATGCCGGAAGGAATGCTCGCGCCGGATAACAGCAGCCAGCCACCGTTGCAATATACCTTGCCCGCCGGCTGGGAGAAAAAAGCCCTGACCCAGATGCGCGTGGCGAGTTTTGGAATTTCGCAGGCTGGCAAGCAGGCCGACGTCAGCGTGATTCCGCTCGGCGGCATGGCCGGTAATGATCCTGCAAACGTCAATCGCTGGCGCGGCCAGGTCGGCTTGGACTCACTGGCGGATGCTGAACTTTCAAAGCTCGCGGAAAAAATCACGGTCGGCGAACAGCCCGCTGATTTGTATGACCTCGCTGGAACCAGTCCCGGCAGCGGCGATGCGGAACGGATTATCGGCGTGATTTTGCATCGCGACAATACGGCGTGGTTTTTCAAAATGACCGGTGAGGCCGGACTGGTTGAAAAGCAGAAACCCGCGTTCATTTCCTTTTTGAAATCCGTCTCGTTCGGCGGGCTCGCGGCGCCTTCGACGATGGACTTGAGCCAGTTGCCGCCGTCGCATCCGCCGATTGGCGGAATGAATTCCGGCATCCAAGCTGCCAGTGTGGACGCTGGCGACAAACCAACGTGGACCGTTCCCGTCGGCTGGCAGGAAGGCCAGCTCGCGCAATTTCTGGTTGCAAAATATGTCATCGCGGGCGCAGGTGGCGCGCAGGCGGCGGTCAATGTCAGTTCGCTCGCCGGCGATGGCGGCGGTTTGCTGCCCAACGTGAACCGCTGGCGGCAGCAACTCGGCCTCACGCCGGTTGATGAAGCTGACTTGAATAAAATTGTTTCAACGATTGATGCTTCCGGCGGCAAGGCGACCTTGATTGATTTTTCCGGAACCGACGGAGGCAAACCGGCGCGGCTCATCGGCGTGGTTTTGCCGCTCGGCGGCCAGACGTGGTTTTACAAACTCATGGGCGACGCGGACCTCGTGGCGCAGCAAAAAGAGGCGCTGGTGAAATTCGTGCAATCGGCCAAATACCCCGATG
>DMQW01000046.1:0-4297 GCA_003455565.1 Limisphaerales bacterium | reverse complement strand
TCGGCACGATTGCGCAGGCGGACGAGGGGCTTTACGCCGCGCAATCGCATTATTTCCGGCAATGGCTGGTGATCGGCGCGCATCTGTTTGGCCGGAAAATTCCGCTGATTTTGCCTGGTGGTTATCTCATCGGCACGCTGCTGCTGGTGAATCTGGTGGTCGCGCACATTTATCGGTTTCAACTGACGCCCAAAAAAATCGGCATCCAGCTCGCGCACGCGGGCGTGATTTTGCTGCTCGTCGGCCAGCTCGCGACCGACATGCTCGCGCGCGAAATGCAGATGCACTTCGCGGAAGGCGACACGCGGAACTATTCCGAGAGCGCGACGGAATATGAATTGAATTTTGCCTCGGCGGACGGTGCGAAGGGCGAACAGATTGTTTCCATTCCCGAAAAAATGCTGGCGCGCGGCGGCGAGATTCAAAATGGCTATCTACCGTTCGCCATCCGCGTAAAAAGTTTCTGGAAAAATTCCGATGTGAATTTCCGCGCGCCGATGATGCAGAACGCCCCGCCGCTCAGCACCAACGGCGTCGCGCGGAACTTTGATTTCAAAAAAGCTGACGACGTAAGGACGATGGATCAGCGCAACATCCCGACGGCGGTGCTGGAATTTTCCACGCCAGCCGGCCCGCTCGGCGTGTGGGTCGCCAGCGACTGGGTCGGCGATGCTGCGCTGGTCGAGGCGGTGCGCAACAGCTACGCGCAGATGGGCATGGACATGGCGCAAAAAATCGCCGCACAACTGGTCGCACCGCAGGCGATTGAAGCGGGCGGGAAGAAATACACGTTCACAATGCAGCCGGCACGCGTCATTCATCCGTTTTCACTGACGCTGCTCAAGGCGACGCACACGGTTTATCCCGGCACGGACATTCCGAAAGATTTTCGCAGCCTGGTGCGCCTGGACAATGCTGCCACCGGCGAGAAGCGCGAGGTGGAGATTTCCATGAACCACCCGCTGCGCTACGGCGGCTACACCTATTATCAATACCAGATGGGTGCCGGCGATTCTGCGCAAATGGCGGGAGTCACGCCATTCTCGGTGCTTCAGGTTGTCCGCAATCCAAGCTGGTTGACGCCGTATATCGGCTGCGCGATGGTGGGACTGGGGCTGGTGATCCAGTTCATGTATCACCTGATCGGGTTTGTTTCCAAACGGAAAACGAAATGAAAGAAAACATTCAACATTCAACGCCGAACGCCGAATGGCGCGAGTGTTTCATTGGATGTTGGGCGTTGAATGTTGAATGTTCCCAATTTAAAACATGAAAAAGAATTTTCAAAAATGGGCGCCATCGGTTTTGATGTTCGTGATGGCCTTGTGGTTTTTCGGCAAACTGCAACCGCCGCCGGACAAGGATTTCGCCTTCACGGAATTTGGCAAGCTGCCTGTCACCGCCAACGGTCGCATCGTGCCGCTGGACTCGCTCGCGCGCAATTCGCTGCTGGAAATCCGCGAGAAACAGACGCTCAACATCGAGCCGTGGAAAGGCTGGAATGAAAAACCGAAGATCCTTTCCGCGTCCAAATGGCTCGCGAATGTGATGATGAATGCCACCGTGGCCGACGAATGGCCGGCGTTCCGCGTGGACAATCCCGATTTGGTTTCGCTGCTGAAACTGCCGGAGAAGGACGCGGCGAAACATTCGGACGGCAAACATTTTTCGTGGAACCAGATCATGCCCGCGATGGAGGCTTTTCAACGCGAAAACGAACGCGTGCAGAAAGTCGAATCCGCCAACCGCACCGCCTATGAAAATGCCGTCGCCAAAATGCACCAGCGGCTGATCGTTTACGCGCGGTTGAAAAATGCCGTGCAACCGGCGGATGCGCCGGACTGGCCGTCGGAACTCGCCGCATTTGAAAAAATGATTCCCGATGGCGTTGCGGCGGTGAAGGCGCAGCAGGCCGGACAAAAATTCGACCAGACAAACTTCACTGCGTTCGCCGCCTACATCCAGGATTTTCAATTCATGAGCAGCCTCGAACCGCCGCTAATCCTGCCGCCGAACGGGGCGCGTGAATGGCGGCGCATGGGCGACGCGCTGCTCGATGCTCCGCGTGGTGTGGCGATTGATGATGCCATCCGTGATTACGCGAAAATGGCCGGCGCGCTCGCGGCGAACCAGCCGGACGAATTTAATTCGGCGCTAAAAGACTACAATTCCATGCTCGTCCCCACGCAGACCAAGGCGCTGGCCAAAGCGCGCGCGGAAGTTTTCTTCAACCAGATGGAGCCGTTTTACAACGCGATGGTCATTTACGTCCTCGCCGGGTTGCTCGCCATTTTTTCGTGGTTCAATCTGTCCGAAACACTGCGGCGTTCCTCGGTCTGGCTTATCGGCCTGGCGTTTGTGATCCACACGACCGGCTTGATTTACCGCATGGTTCTGGAAGGCCGGCCGCCAGTGACGAATCTTTATTCCTCCGCCATTTTCATCGGCTGGGGCGCGGTCTTGCTGGGAATCATCCTTGAAAAATTTTACAAGAATGGCATCGGCGCGGTCGTGTCGGCGGGCATCGGCTTCATCACGCTCATCATCGCGCATCACCTCGCGCTGGAAGGCGACACGATGGAAATGATGCGCGCGGTGCTGGACACGAATTTCTGGCTCGCCACGCACGTCGTGGCGGTGACAGTGGGCTACGCGAGCACGTTTGTCGCCGGGTTTCTTGCGCTGATTTACATCCTGCGCGGCTTTTTCACCAAGACGCTCGACGAAGCGACGGGTAAAGCGCTCGCGCGGATGGTTTATGGAATTGTCTGTTTCGCCACGCTGTTCAGTTTTGTCGGCACGGTTCTCGGCGGCATCTGGGCGGACCAGTCGTGGGGACGTTTTTGGGGCTGGGACCCGAAGGAAAACGGCGCGCTCATCATCGTGCTGTGGAACGCGCTGATTTTGCATCTGCGCTGGGGCGGCATCATCCGCGAACGCGGCCTCATCAACTGCGCCATCTTCGGCAACATCGTCACGGCGTGGTCGTGGTTTGGCGTGAACATGCTGGGCATCGGGCTGCACAGCTACGGCTTCACGGAAGCGGCGTTCAAATGGCTGGTGCTGTTCGTGGTGAGCCAGCTTGCCTTCATCGCGCTGGGGCTGCTGCCGGCGAAATGGTGGAAAAGTTTCAGCACGCGCGCAGCGTGAATTTTCACGGAATCGCCAAGCGGTTCGTGGCGAGGCCGGTCTGTTGAAAATAATTTTGCAGACTTTTGGAGGTCGCAGATTGAACGCTGCCGTCGGCGAGGCCGATGTTGCCGGAGCTGACATGCCGAGTCGCCGTCCAAGCCACCGGATCATTCGTCCAGAACGCCTGCAAACCCGGTTTGACCGGCACGCCGCCGATTCGAAAATTACAATCGCCGGAAATAATCATTTGCGGATTCGCATCGTTCGTCACATCCACGCCGATGAAGTAGCTGATGTTGGAATTGGCCAGTCCGGCGAAGCTGGAAGCGTAAGAACGGTTTGTATCATTCGGACAAATCAAAACTTTCGGCGTGCTCAACTCGTTGGACATGACCTGAAAAGTTTGAACCACGTTCCCTGTCTGCACCATTTCCATCGAACCTCCGCTCGTCACGGAAACTCCCATCGGATAAATGTCGCCGTTGTCGCCTTCCCAAATCCGGTAAGCGAGACCGATTTGTTTGAGACAGTTGGTGCAGCCAAGTTTACTAACTTTTTTTCGTGATGTTGCAAGCATTGGAAGAAAGGCGGCTGCTAAAACCACCACCGCCGCCACGACAACACCCACTTCAAACAACGTCATCGCGGCGTTGCGTTTTTGGGAGAGGCGCGGTTTCATGTGACCGCCGGAGGATTATTTTTTCGGGCCGGCGGCTGCGAGCAGGTAAATGATCAAACCCATGATGACCACGCCGACCACGATGCCGACGATGAGGAAAACCCGGTTGACCTTGTTGGTCTTTTTGGAAAATGCGGTGTTGGTGTCAAAGCCGCCTGGCCGGGTGCCCCCTTGTTCCAAATCGCTCAAGCTGACGCCGCGCGGGATGATCATGGTGCTTTCCACCTGTTTTTTGGGCGCGGCCGGCGCGGGTGCGGGCGGGGAACCAGCCGGGGCGGTCACGGGCTTGCCATCGTCAATTTTTAATTCCACCTGGCCAAACCGCAGAGTCTGGCCGGGACGCAGGACGGCTTCGGAAATTTTTTCGTTGTTGATGAACGAGCCGTTGGTCGAGTTGAGATCCTTGACGAGGATGTCGCTGCCGCGCAGGACGATTTCAGCGTGGTGGCTGGAGACGGAGGCGTCGGCAATCTGAAAAGTATTATC
>DMQW01000123.1:1118-6022 GCA_003455565.1 Limisphaerales bacterium | reverse complement strand
GGTAGGGACGCGCTGCCGCGCGTCCGGCTGACCAGCAGGTCAGCCCTACCGATAATTTTTTATGCGGCCAATTGTTTTTCCGTCTCCTCGGCGAGCCGGCGTTGATCGTCGGCGGTGAGGATTTTACCCGTGACGGTCGTGGTGGTCTGCACCACAAGTCGGCCGACTTCACGCTTCAACTCGGCGAGCATCCGCGCGTGATCCTGCGCGGCGACTTCGCGGGCCTTGGCAATGATCTGCTCGGCGGCGGCGATGGCCTTCTGCGTTTCCACCTCGCGCACACGCGCGGCGGCGGCGCGGGCCTGCTCAATCATCTGGTTGGCCACGTCGCTGGCCTGGTTCAAGATGCGCTGGCGCTCGGCCTCGGTCTTGGCGAGTTCAGCCTGGATTTTTTCGGCGTTGGCAACGCTGTCGGCGATTTTTTTCTGCCGCGTATCGAGCATCGTGAACACCGGCTTGTAGGCAAATTTCCACAAGACGAAAAGCACGATGCCGAAGTTGAACAACTGCGGAATCAGCTTGGTCCACTGGATGCCCAGTGTCTGGAGCACGTCCATAGGTCAATTATTTGTTGGCGAGCACAAAGTAAACCAGCATCGCCAAGCCTTCGGACAATGCCATCGCCAGAATGGCGGTGGTGAAAATTTTGCCGAAGGCCCCGGGGTTGCGGCCCGTGGCCAAAGCCGCGCCGAAGCCGGCCAGGCCAATGCCGATGGCGGCGCCACAGCCAACGAGGCCCACGCCGATGTTGCCGTGCAAGGTTTGAACAACTGTGTCTGCTGCTAGCATCATATGTTTATTTTGTTTTGGTTTCAGTTTCATGCCGCCGTTCGCCTCATGGTCTCCCGGCGGCAAAGTTAAAAAATCAATGCCCGTGTTCCGCCCCGTCCTCGTCCGGGTGCGAGCAAAACAAACTGATGAACACAATGCTCAACAGCGTGAACACCAGCGCCTGCACCAGCGCGACCATGATTTCCAGAAAATAAAACGGCAGCGCGGCGATGCCGAGCGGCGAGTTGGTGAGCATGATCGCCAGCACGCTTTCACCACCGTAGATGTTGCCGTAAAGACGCATGGCCAGCGCCACCGGACGCACGCAGATGGAAAGGATTTCCACACAGCCGACAAACAGGAAGATCAACGACAACGGGATCACCACCAAGCCCTTGAACCCGCCCTTGACGCCGAAGATGTGTTTCACCAGCCCCCACGGACCGTTGTATTTCAACGCCCACCAGAAGCTCATAACGAAAAAGATTGCCGCCATGGCCACCGTCATGTTGGCATCCGCCGTCGGCGGACGAAACAGCGGCACTTCCGCGTGCTTGATCGCAAACGGCATGACGCTCTTGACCGGTTCGCCCCAGCCAATGCTGCCAACGCCGGGCAGCAGGCTCATCAGGTTTGATGTCGCAATGAAAATAAAATACGTCGCCGCCAGTGGAAACACCCAGCGCGCCACTTTTGGCTCCAGCATCCCCTCGCACATGTCGCGCAACCCGCCCACCAGCGCCTCGATGAAATTCTGCACGCCGGACGGCACTTCCTTCATCTTGCGCGTGCCGAGCCGCACCACGATGATGATGACCACCGCCACCACCCAGGTGTAAAGAATCGAATTGGTGATCGGAATCGAAGGAAACTGCTTCGGCCATTGCCTGGCAAAAACCGTCGGCGTCTGCCGCTCTTCCAGTGGCGCGTCCGCCGGCACCGGGCCAAAATAAAGCAGCGCCGGGGCATACGACGACACCAGCGGCTTGTCCGCTTCAGCCGCCGGAGCCGCAGCCCCTGCCGCCACCGTTTCACCGGCGGACGGCGCAACGACAGTTTCTGCGCACGCTGAAATGACCAAGGCGGCGGTAAAAACAACCCAAATTAAAATGATTTTGCCAAAACGATTCACAAGTAATGACTTTCACGACACGAATGCTTCACGGAAAAACTGCCGGTGCCAGAAACAGAAGAAATTGCCGGAACGTGAAAATTTTCACAAGCTTTTTTTGCAAATAATTGGCTTCAGCCGGCCTTATTTGAAACGCCCCAACCATCACGCAGTTGTTCCGGCGAAATCCCCTGCCCGCGCAGTTCCCGCAAACTTAATGAATCATGCCGTTTGGCCAGCCGTTCGCCTTTATCATCCAGCATCAGCGCACAATGGAAAAAATCCGGCGGCGGCAGATTCAAGGCGCGATACAGCAAAATCTGCCGCGCGGTGCTGACGAGCAAGTCCGCGCCGCGCACGACCTCGGTGATCCGCATCGCCGCGTCATCCGCCACGCACGCGAATTGATAGGCCGGAACGTCATCGCCGCGCCAGACAATGAAGTCGCCAAAGTCTTTTCCGGCAACAAATTTTTGTTCGCCATAATTTCCGTCCATGAAGGAAATCGTCTCGCCATCGGGAACGCGAAAACGCCACGAGAAGCGAGTTGATGGTTGAGAGTTGAGAGTTGAGAGTTTTTTGTCCCGGCACGTTCCGGGGTAAATCAATTCATCATCGCCGGCGTGCGGCGCGCGGATGGCTTGCTGGATGTCTTTGCGCGAACAGGTGCAGGGATAAATGCAGTTGCCAGCGCGGAGTTTTTCCAGCGTCGCACGATAAAACTCCATTCGCTCGCTTTGATGGTAAGGCGCAAACGGTCCGCCGCAGTCCGGGCCTTCGCTCCATTCAAAACCAAACCAGCGCAAGTCTTCGAGCATTGCGTCAACGAATTCCATTTTGAAGCGGGTGGAATCCAGATCTTCATTCCGCAAAATCAAAGTGCCGCCATTCGCACGCGCGCGTTCCTGCGCGACCCAGAACGTCCGCGCGTGGCCGAGATGCAAATAGCCCGTCGGCGAGGGCGCGAGCCGGCCCCGGTAAGCGGCGGCTGGCGGCTGGCGGCTGGGGTTTGGGTTGTTGACCGGATTCACGGCGGGAAATAAACAACAAAGCAACGCCGGAACAAAGTTTTTCTCTGTGGATTCTTGGGCGGTTCAAAAACACGGCTCAACACGGATTTTGAACAACCAAGCAACGACAGCTCAAAGGGTTTGCTGCAAATCCCCATGCCTCCCCTTGACCTGACCTGCCATTTCCGCTTTTGCCGTTAGCTGGGACGATCAAAAACAAACCGCAAATTTCGCGGAAATTTAATGCGCCCATTCCGCGCACAACAACTCCGCTTGTTCCAACACCGTTTGCGTGGCCTTCTCCTGTTTGTCAGGTGGATAGCCGTATTTGCGAAGAATGCGGCGAACGAGCACACGAATTTGCGCGCGGGCAGATTCACGAAGCGTCCAGTCAATCGTTACGCTTTTCCGCACATGAGCAACAAGCTCTTGGGCAATCTTTCGCAACACTGGATCGCCTAATTCCTTCACCGCGCTGTCGTTCACTTCCAGCGCATCATAAAAGGCAACTTCGTCATCGGTCAGGCCGAGGCTTTCGCCGCGCTTCTGCCCTTCACGCATCTGCTTGGCAAGTTCGATCAATTCCGCGATGACCTGCGCGGCTTCAATGGTCCGGTTCTGATATTTGCGGATGGTGGCTTCCAGCATTTCGGCGAAGGAGCGGGACTGGACGAGATATTTCTTGGAACGGATTTTCAGCTCGTTGTTCAGCAGCGACACCCTCTCCGCCTCGATAGGGGAGAGGGCCGGGGTGAGGTGTCGAAGCCGAATGCTTCACTTTTCCCAATAACTTGTCCGAGGAAATGGCGCGCGACACGATTTGCCGGACGGCCAGCTCCAATTCTTCCGGCGATTTCCCGCCGCCTTCGCTGATGCTCTTGGCCAGCCCTGCCAGAACTGGGGCGTGCCGACGTTCAATCATCGCGAAGCGACGCGCCGGAGATTAACCAGCCTCCAAATCTTTTTTCAACCGGGCGAAGGCGGCGTGGTTTTGCCATCAAACCGGTTTTGAATTCAGTGACCTGGCAACCGGGGGTGGACACGCCGTTGACGAAGTTTCCGTTCCGGCGCACTATGCTGCGCATGACTGCTGCCTCAGGAAACTTCGCGGCTTGGGCCTGCGACCCGCGCCGGACACTGGAAGAACGCTTCGGAGCCGAACTGCTCATTGAACACACCCTTGGCCTGTGGCGAAACAAGCACGGCATCAAGGTGGAAACCAATTACCAGGCGGAGCAGTTGCGCCTCAAGGAACGTTCGCTCGACCCCGCGCATCAACCGGATTACTCCCGCGAAGATGCCGGGCACGCGGAGGAGGTGCTGCCGGAGCTGAAAAAATTCAGCCTTTCTTTTAATGACGACCGCCCGTTGCGCGATTTGTCGTTTCTCCGTTTCTGTCCGCCACTGGAAGCCATCGAACTGCGGCAGACGGAAATCCGCGACTGGTCGCCGTTGCTGTTTCAAACCGCCCTCACCAAGTTCGACGTTTGGCGCGATCAGGTCGTGCGGGACCTGCGCGTGCTGGGTCGGCTAACCCGGCTGCAATCCATGCATCTCTATTTGAGCGTGCCCTGGCCGGATTTGCGGGGCCTGGAAAATTTAACCGAACTGCGGGATTTGCATTACAACGGCAATGTCCTCGCGTTTCGCGATGTTCCGGTCTTGCCCAAGGTGCGCGTGTTTGAAATCGGCCATCTGGGCAGCTTCGACATTCCGCTCCGCACCGTCCACGACTTGCCGGCCATGCCGGAACTCCACCGGCTCAAGCTCGACAACACGACCGAACTGGACGGCATCGAACGCTACACCAAACTGCTAAACCTGGAAGTCTATGGCTATTTCACCGACCTCACGCCGCTGGCAGCCTTGAAGGAATTGACCCATCTGACCATCAGCGGCGGAAATTACGAAACCATCGCGCCGCTGGCCAGGCTGCCCAACCTCCGCCGCCTCACCGTGCGCCATGAAGTGCCGCCGGATTTCACGCCGCTGGCCGACGCGCCGCGCCTGCA
>DMQW01000123.1:0-906 GCA_003455565.1 Limisphaerales bacterium | reverse complement strand
CCTGGAGCGACGACTTTGCCCTGCCGCAACCCCGTCCGCTCGCCCCACTGAAGCTCCTCCACCGCTCATTGAAAAAAGGCGATCCCAAAACCGAGGAGACCAGCACCGCCGCGCCGCGCGACTGGGGCGATGACGACGAAATGGGCAAATCCGAAGCCCGCTGGTTCGTGCGCGAAGCCAACCGCCACCTCCGCCAGCTGCTCGGCGACGGCGGCTGTCATTTTGACGAACATGGCCTGCATCCCGGCCATGACATGATCACCGTCAGCCGGCCCGAGGACATTGACCGCGTGCCGGAAATCGCCCAATGCCTCCGTCAACTCTTCGCCGCCGCGCGCCATCCTTGGGAACTGCTGCTCATTGTGGACAGCCTCGGGCGCTATGAGCGGGACATGGACGAGATTTACGCGGACGACGACGAGGAATTTAACGCCGAAAAAGAGCGCGAAGAATGGGAAGACCAGCGCGAGCGCCAGCGCGAACGCCGCGAATTTCTGGAACGCAAATACCGCCACCGCCTCGAGCAGGAGCTGGGCACCCCCGCCGCGCCCATGCCGCCCGCTCCCGCCGACGGCGAGGAGGACGCCGACACGCTGCAAACCACCGCCGAGGAAACCCCGTCCGCATACGACCTGGGCACCCGGCTGCACCTGTATTCCACGCTCACGGAAAAAGCCGTTTATTTTAATCACGACCCGGACCGGCCGCTGGCCGAAATGCTCTTTGGCCTCAAAGCCGGCTCGGATTGAGGCCTGGGAAAAACCGGGGGTTGGTTGAAAAATGTGCGGGATGGTTGTCCGAGGAAATGGCGCGCGAAACGATTTGCCGGACGGCCAACTACAGTTCTTCCGGCGATTTCCCGCCGCCGTCGCTGATGCTCTTGGCCAGCACCGCCCGGACTTCCTG
>DMQW01000408.1:12613-14307 GCA_003455565.1 Limisphaerales bacterium | reverse complement strand
GAGTCTCGTGGGCTCGGAGATTTGTATAAGAGACAGCCGTGGGGCCGCGTCGTGAATGTCATAGACGCCGCCAAGGATGCCAAAATCAAACTCGTCAGCGCGTTCACCAAGGAACCGGGCAAGCGGTAAAAACAGTAGCAGCCGACGTGAGTCGGCTCTGATTTTTTGGTGGAAAATAATGAGCGGACTCACAGCCGCTGCCACTATCAATATTAGCTTGATAAATTTCCTGATGGTTGTTAGATCAGTCCAGTTTGAACAAAATGAAACCAATCAGGCTATTGCTGCTAATTGCGGCGGTTTCGTGCGGCGCGAATTCCGCCTGCGCCCAAACTTGGATGCAGACCAGCGCGCCAAATAAAAACTGGTCGTGTATCGCCTCGTCCGCAGATGGAACCAAGCTGATTGCTTCTGGTTTGGATTGGAATTGCTACGTTTCAACCAATTCAGGCAGCACTTGGACTTCAATTGCCGAGCCGCAAACTAATTCTTTAATCGGCTCCTGGTATTACATGGCCTCCTCCGCCGATGGAACCAAGCTGCTTGGTTCAACGGTCAGCAGCGTCATTTTCGTTTCAACCAATTCGGGAATCACCTGGCTGTCGAATAATGTGCCGACCGTAACTTACTGGGGACCGGTGGCCATGTCGGCGGATGGAACCAAAATGGTGGCGGCAGCCGGGGGAAATGGGCATCCGCCCGGTTTCATTTATGTCTCGACCAACTGGGGAGTGACTTGGAATGCAACCAGTGCACCGACCAATGTGTGGGCTGGTCTTGCTTCATCGGCAGATGGAACCAAATTGACGGCGGTTGCGGGAGCCAGTTCTTACCGCAGCTTTATTTACACTTCGACCAATTCAGGAATGAAATGGAAGCAAGCCAGCGCGCCCAGCAATTTTTGGAATTCCGCAGCCTCCTCGGCAGATGGAACCAGGTTGGTTGCGGTTTCTTACAAGGAGACCAATGCTGTTCCTGGACACCTTTACACCTCCGCAGATTCCGGGGCCACTTGGGTGTCGAACAGCCTGGCCGCCTGTTTTTTTCAGACAGTTTCCTTGTCAGCAGATGGCAGCACAATCGCAGCGGGCGGCGAGGCGTCGAGCCATCCTAGCATTTACGTTTCGACCAATTTTGGCGCTGCCTGGGTGTCGAGCAGCCTGTCCGGTGCTTCCGTGTCATCCGTCGCTTCGTCTGCTGATGGCGGCAAGCTGTTTGCCGTTTCTTTGGACGGCAAGATTTACACCTCGCAATTCACGCCGTCACCGCATTTGAATCTTACGCCTTCGTCCACCAACTTCACGTTGGGGTGGACGGTGCCTTCCACAAATTTCGTGCTGCAACAAAGCGCCGACCTGCTGGCGTGGGCGGAGGTGACGAATCCGCCGGTGCTGAACCTCACCAATTTGCAGAATCAAGTCACCCTCCCGCCCTCCGGCAGCCGCAGCTTCTTCCGCCTCAAGACGCCGTGAAAACGGTAGGGCTGCGGAGCACCGCAGCCCTACCGACAGATTTTACTTCAACAACTCTTCCGCAATCTGCACGGCGTTGAGCGCCGCGCCTTTGAGCAGTTGATCGCCGCAGACCCAGAAGCACAGGCCGTTGTCCAGCGCGCAGTCCAGACGGATGCGGCCGACTTCGCAGTTGTATTGCTCGGAAGTGAACAGCGGCATCGGATACTTTTTATTTTCCGG
>DMQW01000408.1:1087-12336 GCA_003455565.1 Limisphaerales bacterium | reverse complement strand
GGGCTTTTCAAATTCCGCGCTCACGGCGATGGAGTGCGAACGATACACCGGCACGCGCACGCACGTCACGCTGGCGCGAAACGCCGGGTGGTGCATGATTTTGCGGCCTTCGTTTTCCATCTTCATTTCTTCCTTCGTGTAACCGCTCGGCAGAAATGAATCCACCTGCGGCAGCACGTTGAAAGCGATTTGATGCGGATAAACTTCCTTCGTCACCGGCTGCTTGTTTACAATCTGTTCCACCTGACGTTCAAGTTCTGCCAACGCCTTTGCGCCCGTGCCGCTGACGGCCTGATAGCTGGAGGCAAAAATCCGTTTCACGCCGAACGCCTGATGCAACGGATACAGCGCCATGAGCGTGATGGCCGTGGTGCAGTTCGGATTGGCGATGATGCCCTGGTGCAGCTTCACGTCGGCGGCGTTGATCTCCGGCACGACGAGCGGGACGTTGGCGTCCTGCCGGAACACGCTGGAATTATCCACGACCACGCAGCCGGCCTTGACGGCGATGGGCGCGAATTCTTTTGAAATGCTCCCGCCCGCGCTGAAGAGCGCGATGTCAATGCCCGCAAAGGAATCTTTCGTCAGTTCCTGAACCGTGATGTCCGCGCCGCGAAATTTCAGCTTCTTGCCGACGGAACGCGCCGACGCGAGCAAGGTGAGTTTGCCGACCGGAAAATTTCGTTTTTCCAGCGTCTTGATCATTTCGATGCCGACGGCGCCCGTCGCGCCGACCACGGCCACATGCGGATTGCGGTTCATAAAAGGCCGACAAATCTAACAGAAACCGCGCCAGCGTCAATCGCGTGGCGGCAACCCGGCCAAAATAACTTTGCTTTCCGATTGACCGGCAACGCGGCTTATGACGAAATGATAAACCTAAATTTTCTAGTCAGATGCCGAAACTTTCAGCCAAAAATGGAAATGGCACGCCGCGCAACGGCGGGGGCGCTTCCAAATACGACGCCCATGACAAGGTGCTGTCGCAAACCTACGGCGCCTTTGCCGACCTGCGCCGCGAACTGTCCGATTCCAAAAACACCGTCGCCGAACGCGAGGAGATTTTGCGCACCTTCGCCGCCTGCCCGGATTCGCAGCGCGCGTGGCTCGCGCTGGAAGATTACTTCGAGAAGCTCTCGCTCGCGCGCAAAGATTTTCCCGCGACGGATTGGTGGACGAAAATGCTCGCCACCACCGGCAAGGCGCGGCTGGAGGAACTGGCGTTTTTATTTCTGCGCGCCAAGCGTTCCGTGCCGCTGGAATTGCAGCCGCACGCCAGCCCCGACCGTTTTGCCCGCGCGGAAGATGCCGAGCAGGAACAGAAGCTCGTGCGCGAACTGGAAAACTGGTTGTCGCCGCCCACGCCGCTGCATCTGGACACGCCGCGCGCCACGTTGCGCATCGTCTGCCAACCGCAGCCGGACGAACAGGAACCGTCGTGCTTCCGGCTCGCCGTGCAGTTTCTGCTGCTGCGTCCGCGCACCGGCGAAAAGGCGCGTTCGCTGCACGACCTCGTGGACCTCGTAGTCCGCGCCGCGCACGAGCAGGAGCTGTTCACGCCGTGGGATTGGGAATTCATCCAGTGGGTTTATGATACGCACCGCGAACGCGCCGGCCACGAGACGTCGCTGCTGCTGGACGACGCCGAACTTCTCCAATGGCTCGCGCGCTGGGGCCACACGAACCGGCTCGAAGGCGCGAACGGCCAGCCGCTGCATTTTCACGGCGAAGTCATCGCGCTCTCGCCGCACCTGGAAAATGGCGACAAGGAACTTTCCTTCACGCACCGCATCACGTTGCCGGACGGACAAATTCATTCCGTCGCGGATGCCAAATTTTTTAACCGGCAGTCGCCCATCGCGCTCGTCGGCAATACTTTTTTTCTGCTGCGCAACGCGCCGCCCGTCGGCGTGCTGAAGTATCTCGCGCAGAAACCGTCCGTGCCCGTCCGCAAATTGAGCCACCGCCTGCTGCTGCACCTGCGCAAGACGCAGGCGAATCACGGCGTGGACTGGGAGCAGCTTTGCGTCGCGCATCCGGCGTCGGCGCAGTTTGTTTTTGAACTGCTCGAAGACACGGTGCAGTTGCGCCTGTTCGGAAAAAGCCAGCGCGACAAGTCCACCTGGATCTGGAACGGCCATGAATGGACACCGCACAACCGCGTCATCAAGCCCGGCGAAAAACCGGAGATTCTCGATGACCCGCGCCTCGACCCCGCCGTGCAATGGCTGCGCAAACTCGATTGGTTCATGCAGGAACCCGGCTTGTGGATCGGCGACGCGAATGAAAATTTTCTCGGTTTGCTCGCCGAAGCGTGGGCGTCCAAACCGGCGGACGCGGAATTTCTCGGCAACGCGGCGTTTCATCGTTTGTTCCTCACGCCGCGCGCGCTCAAGCCCCGGCTCGTGGTCAAGGGCAGCGGCATTGACTGGCTCGCCGTTTCCGCCGAATGGGAAGCAGAAGGTCTGAAACTTTCCAAGACCGACCTCGAACGGCTCGCCGCCGCGACCAGTCGCTTCGTGAAATTACCCAATGCCGGCTGGGTCGAACTCGACATCGCCGCCGTGCAGGGCGCGCACGAAGCGATGGCCGACATGGGCGTGGAAGGCCTCATCGCCGTGCCGCAAAAAATCGGACTCGAACACGTCGCGCATCTGGACGACGACGGGCTGATGCGCTTTGCCGATTCGCCCGAAGCGATGGCCTTGCGTGAACGCGTCCGTGATTTCAAAGGTGTTCCGTCCACTGATTTGCCGAAGGCGCTTCAGGCGGAATTGCGTCCGTATCAAAAGGACGGTTTCGATTTTCTCGTGCACCTCGTGCAGGTCCGGCTCGGCGGCATTCTCGCCGACGACATGGGCTTGGGAAAAACGTTGCAGACATTGACGTGGCTCGCGTGGCTGAAGGAACAGAACAAAAAAAATCCCAAGCCGTCGCTCGTCATCTGTCCCGCGTCCGTGCTGCACAACTGGCGGCGCGAGGCGGAACGTTTCACGCCCGGCATGACAGTGCTCGTGCTGGAAAGCGGCGCGGCGCGGCACAATTTGCGCAAACAAATTCCGCAGCACGATTTGATCGTGACGAACTACGCTTTGCTGCGGCGCGATCTGGAGGAGTTTCACAAGTTCGCTTTTCGCGCGGTCATTCTCGACGAAGCGCAGTTCATCAAAAATCCCGGCGCGCAGGTCACGCAGTCGGTGAAGCAGTTGAAGTGCGAAAATAAAATCGCGCTCACCGGCACGCCGCTCGAAAACCGTTTGCTCGATTTGTGGAGCATCGTGGATTTCATCCAGCCCGGCTATCTCGGCAACCAGGAACATTTCCTCGACACCTACGAGCCGAAAGGCAACGGTGATAACGGCGAGTCCGTCCAGCGCATCGCGCGCAAACGGCTTTCCGCCAAACTGCGTCCGCTCCTGCTGCGCCGTTTGAAGAAGCACGTCGCGAAAGATTTGCCGGATCGCATCGAGCAGCGTCGTGATTGTCCGCTGGGCGACGAACAGCGGAAGCTTTACCTCGCCGAACTGCGCCGCAGCCGCGACCAAATCCAGCAGGCCGTGGCCGAACAAGGTCTCAACAAGAGCAAGATGCACGTCCTCGCCGCGCTTACGCGGTTGCGACAGGTCTGCTGCCATCCGTCGCTCGTCGGCAGCGACACCGCGTCCGGCAAGACCGAAACGCTGTTTGAACTGCTCGACACGCTCGTGGCCGACGGCCAGAAAGTGCTCGTGTTCTCGCAGTTCGTGCAGATGCTGCAGATTCTCGAAAAGGAATGTCACGCCCGCAACATCCGCACCCACATGCTCACCGGCCAGACCAAAGACCGGCAGCAGGTCGTCAACGATTTTCAACAGGAAACCGGCGCGTGCGTTTTTCTGTTGAGCCTGCGCGCAGCGGGAACGGGCTTGAACCTCACCAACGCCAGCTACGTTGTGCTTTACGATCCGTGGTGGAATCCGGCGGTGGAGGCGCAGGCCATAGACCGTTCGCACCGCATCGGCCAGACGCAGACCGTGAACGCCTACCGCCTCATCGCGCCCGGCACCGTCGAGGAAAAGATCTGGGAACTGCAACAGAGCAAGGCGCAGACAATCGCCGACGTGCTTGGCGAGGAAGGCTTCGCCCGCAGCCTCACGGCGGTGGATTTGGAATATCTGTTCTCGGAGGATTGATTAAAAACGATGCCAACCGTCCTGCGAAAAAATGGTTTCCGGTTTCATTTTTACTTTGCGGATGAATTCGAGCCGCCGCACATTCACGTTGAAAAGGGCGGCAACGGCTGTAAATTCTGGTTGCAGCCGATTGGCTTGAGCCGAAACGAAGGATTCAAACAACATGAGCTTAACAAAATTTATCACATCATCGAGGAAAACCACGGGCAACTCCTTGCCGCATGGCGGACGCGCTTCGGGCATCTCTGACGAAATGCGGCTGGCTGACGTGGCTTTTGAAGGTGACGCGCTGGTCGCCCGCTTTCTCAATGGCAGCATAATTTCAGTGGACTTGAACCACTATCCGCGCTTGCAACAGGCAACGCCAGTTCAACGGAAGAAATGGCGGTTGATCGGCAAGGGTCTGGGCGTCCATTGGGAAAATTTGGACGAAGATTTATCAGTAGAAAATTTATTGTTCGCGAGCGCCAGAGCCATGCGCTGAAATTTTCACATGAAATGCAGCATCGAAGGATGTCCGGGCGAATACGAACCGCGCGCCATCACCCACACCGTGCGGCCGGGCGGGCGCGTGGTGGTGATTGATCATGTGCCGGCGGAAGTCTGCGATGTTTGCGGTGACGTGCTGTTCGCCCGGAAACCCTCCGCCAGTTGGCATCGCTGCTCAAGCGCGCACAATCGGCCAGTTCTGCTCCGCTTTACGAATACGCGTAAACGCCCGCAACCTCACCGCGACGGATTTGGAATACCTGTTTTCGGAAGATTGAACTGAAGGTGCAACCGCGAAATACGCGAACCAAGCGAAAATATCCCGGTAATTCACTCTGCGACGGCTCTCACCCGGCCTGCGACGCCGGCCATGAACCAGTTCGCCATTCGTTACGCCGACCGCTTGGCGGTGCTTTCCGTGTGAACCGCCTCAGCCAATAAACCACATGAACCCGCCGCACACAAAAAATCACGGATCGGCCCCTGAAAACGGGCAAATTGGGTAAATTCCCTGGGTTTTTGCCATTTTTGCCATGTTTGAAGAGTTCAGACGCGAGTCTGAGAAGCTCGGACGGCAGTCGGAGAAGCTCAAACAGGAGTCGGAACAGTTCGGACGGCAGTCCGAGGCATTCAGCCGGGAGTCTGGGGAACTTGGACGGATGTCTGGGGAGTTCGGTCGGACGTCTGAAGAGCTGGGACGGACGTTCGAGAACTTCAGACGGGTATCGGAGGAGCTTGGACGGGCGTTCGGGAAGCCCGGCCAGAGGCCGAAAATGGGTGGAGGACGCCCATGCTGCCTTTTTGCTGCATCACTCATGGTGATGTGGCCCGCGCTCGATGCGCCTGGCGGGATCGCCAAGCGTGCGGGTGAGTTGCTCGCGCAATTGCAGCCGGGCGCGGAGCAGGCGCACTTTCACGTTGGCCTCGCTCAAGTCGAGCGTGTTGGCCGTTTCCCGAACGGACAAACCTTCCACGTCGCGCAGCAAGAAGACTAGGCGATACTTCTCGTCCAATCGCGTCAGTGCTTCGTCGAGCAACCGGCGGACTTCGTTCTGTTGCACCAGAAGTTCTGGTGACTGTCGCCAGTCGGCGATGAATTCCGGGTGCGGGATGGAATTGAAATTCTCGGAGTTTTCCATCGCCTCTTCCAAGGAAACGGTGTTCAACCCTTTTCGTTTGCGGATGATTTTCAGCGCCGCGTGACTCGCGATGCGCAGCAGCCAGGTGGAAAAACTGGCTTCGCCGCGAAAGCCGTCGAGATTTTCGAGCGCGCCCAAAAAAGTTTGCTGGGTGACGTCCTCGGCGTCGTGTTCCTGGCGCAGCATCCGCATGGCCAGCGCATAAATGCGCTGCTCGTGACGGCTGGTCAACGCCTCAAACGCCTCCAGTTCGCCCGCCTGGGCGCGACGCACCAGTTCCGCGTCGGTGGTTTCAGGGGAAATCGGGATTGCCATAAAATTGACGGCATGATTGTATTCGCAGACGCCAACCGCGCAAGATTCGCCTCGGAAAATTGCGATGACTGAAAAACTTCCAGCCAAAAACTGACGAAGCGCGAAAGGCATCCGGCAAAGCTGGGCAATAAATAATGGTGCTCCCGCCCGGAATTGAACCGGGATCAGCCATTTAGGAAACGGCAGCTCTATCCATTTGAGCTACGGGAGCAACTGGCGCGGAGCAAAATAGCCGTTTCTCAATTTGCTTGCAAGTTTGTCAGCCCGCCAGGCCATTTCGACGGACGGATTCTGATTCGCTTGACGGCGAGCCGTTCCAGCGCGCTGCCCAACGGCTTTAAGCCATTGATCCCGGTTCAATTTCGGGTGGGTGAGGCGTCATTTTAAGTTATTGTTTTAGAGTCGCTTCCAGCACGACGTGAACGGCCCGCGCAACTTCTTGGTCTATTCGTTGTTGGATTTAATGACGGTCAACATTGAAAACCCCATTTTTTTATGAAAACTCTCTGCTTCTCCAAAACCATCGTTGCCTTGGCGGTGGCTGTGGCCGTCACGGTCGGATACGTCAGCCTCGCCAATGGACAACCCGTGCCGCCACCCATGAGCGACAGCGCGTTGCCCGCAAACATTCCGCCCGGCAGTGCGCTCGCGGAGGTCGTCAAACTGGTTCAATCCGGCGTGGACGCGGACATCATCAAAAATTATATCGCCAACTCCGCCAGCGCTTTCAACCTCGACGCCGATAAAATTATTTCTCTGACCGATGTCGGTGTTCCGACTGACCTCATCAACGCGATGATGGAACACGATAAAAACTTTTCGGTCGCCGCCATTACACCGTCGCCGGCACCGGCCAACGACCAAAACAATTCTTCCGACAATACACCGCCAACCGCGCCGGTCACGGTGGAGTATTTTAACAACACGCTTATGCCTTACGGCTCGTGGGTGGAAGTGGAAGGTTACGGACGTTGCTGGCGGCCGACGACGGTGATTTACGATTCCACTTGGCAGCCGTATTCTGATCGCGGCCATTGGGTCTACACCGATTACGGCTGGTATTGGGACTCGGATTATTCCTGGGGCGCGACGTTCCATTATGGACGCTGGTTCCGCAATCCACGCCTCGGCTGGTGCTGGTGGCCGGACACCGTCTGGTCGCCGTCGTGGGTCTCGTGGCGTTCGTCCGATGAATACTGCGGCTGGGCACCGCTTCCACCCTTCGCGATCTATCGGCCGGGCTTCGGATTTTCTTATCGCGGCGCGAACGTGGCCGTCGGTTTTGATTTTGGCTTGTCCGCCGACTATTTCACGTTTGTCTCGATCGGACATTTCTACGACCGCCATCCGCGTTCTTTCCGTGCCGAACCTCGGCGCGTGACGGAGATTTTTCGGCAAACGACCGTCATCAATAATTACAACGTCAACCGCACGACCATCATCAACGGCGGCATTCCCATTGAACGCATCAATGCCGGCACGCATCGCACCATCCAACCCGTGAATGTCGGCGCGCTGCGCAATGCCGAACGCCAGGGCTGGCGCGGTTCCGTGACGGCGGCTGACAAAGCGGCGCGGAATTCTCTCAGCCAGGAACTTCGTCACGGCCCCGTTTTGCGCGATGACCACAACAACAATGCGAACGCAAATCGTCGCCAGGGTGCTGGCCAGCCGGCTCAACTGCCAAAACGGAATGAAAATTTACCCGCCCGGCCGCAGTCGCCGGAACCGCCCGGCAACCGCAACGGCCAGCGCGCAAGTGATTTTAATAATCGCAACTCCAATCCGTCGGTGTCGTCGCCGCAAAACATGACTCCGCCGGCGAACAACAATCCTGCGCCCGGCACGCCGTTTGTTCGCAACCAGCCGCAGCGCATCACGCCGCCGGTCACTGGCGGAACGCCCGAACGGGCGCAGCCGCAAAACAACCGGCAGTCCGGCGGCAACGACCGGATTCAATCGGAAAATAATTTTCGCCAGCAGCAGCAGTCGTTCAACCAGGCCCCGGTCAACAATGTTCCGGAACGTTCCGCGCCGCCGAATAACGGGCGGCAAAACCGCAGCATTGAAGCGCCAGTCATCAGCGCGCCGCCGCAACGCTCCATCCCGCAGATGGAGCAACGCCAGAATATTGCACCGTCTGCACTGGATCGTTCGCAGCAGCGCGAGCAACGCATTGAGCAGCGCCAGAACTCTGTCGTCACCGCGCCGCACAGCGTCCAAACGCCGCCGCAAAATCCGGCCCCGGCTCAAAGCCAGCCGCCGCACAACTCCGACCGCAGTTCGGACAAGGACAAACAAAATCATTGAACTGGCTGCTTCCGCCGACGCCGCGATGGCCACCTCGCGGCGTTTTTCCTTTTGCCATCCTGCTTCCGCTGGCAACATTTTCGCGTGGGAATTTCCGTGCAGCAATTCGAGCAGATGAAAGCGCGTCTTGGCGGCAAAACGCCGCGCGTCGTCACGGTCTCCACGCCCGTCCCGCATTCCGCATTCCGCATCCCGCAAACGATTCTCGGCGTTGACCCGTCGCTGCGCGGCACGGGCTACGGCGTCATCCGCGCGGAAAAATCAAATCCAACCCTGCTCGCGCAAGGCACCATTTCCTGTCCGGCCAGATGGGAACGCTCGCGCTGCCTTGCTAAAATTTCCCAGACGCTCCGCGACGTTTTGCGCGAACATCAGCCGACCGTCTGCGTGGTCGAAGGACTTTTCTTCGCGCAAAATTTGCAGACCGCCCTCATCATGGGCGAGGCGCGCGGTGCAGCAATGGCGGCGATTGCCGAAACTGGAATTGAAATTTTTGAAATCGCCCCGCGCAAAGTGAAACAGGCCATCGTCGGCTACGGCGCGGCGCAAAAACTTGCCGTCGCCAAAATGGTGCAACGGATGTTGAACCTCGCCGAACTGCCCGCGCCCGACGCGGCGGACGCGCTGGCGCTGGCGCTGGTTCACGCACAGGAAAACCCGCGGCACAATTTTACGCCGCCAAAAAAAATTTGAAAATGAAGACAACACCCAACATCCAACATCCAACGCCCAACACCCAACGTGATATGTGCCGGCAATTCATTGGTTGTTCGATGTTGGATGTTGGATGTTGGATGTTTTCCATTTACACATGATTACTTTTCTTTCAGGCAAACTCGTCGAGGCACTGCCCACACAGGTCGTCGTGGACGTCAATGGCGTCGGCTACGAAGTTCTCATTCCGCTGTCGTCGTTCGACAAAATACCCGCGCCCGGTCAGCCGGTGAAACTGCTCACGCAACTCGTCGTGCGCGAAGACGCGCATATTCTTTATGGCTTCGCGACGGCGGCGGAACGCGATTTGTTCCGGCTGCTCATCAACAACGTCAGCGGCATCGGCCCGAAAACGGCGCTGAACATTTTGAGCGGCATTTCCGTGACGACGTTTCGCGGCGCGGTCGCTAGCAGCGACGTGAAATCGCTTTCGCAAATTTCCGGTGTCGGCAAAAAAACCGCCGAGCGCATCATCATTGAATTGCGCGATAAAATCGGCGCGGCAGGCGCGTGGGAAGCCGCGAGCGCGAAAAATGCGCTTTCGCCCGACGACCAGAAAGCGAACGACGCCGTGCTCGCGCTCATGGCGCTGGGCTTCAAGCAGGTTGACGCGCACGATGCAGTTCGCGCCGCGCAGACGATGCTCGGCTCTGCTACAACCCTGGAGCAATTGGTTCGCGCTTGTTTAAAAAAAAGTTGAAATGGGAAAACATCCCGTTCTTGATTTCCCATGTCAGCCACCACTTCCCAGACTCCAGGCTCCAGGCCCCGGACCCGAAAGTCCGGCGTCGTGATTCCCAACGCGCCCAAGTGGCATCAGCGGCTGGCGGCGTGGATGATCTGGGCGGTGTTCAATCTGATTTCGGCGACGCTGCGTTATCGCATCACCGATCCGCACGGGCTGATGACGCGCCCAGACCTTGGCCCGGTGATTTATTGCATCTGGCATAATCGGCTCGCGCTCTGCATGAAATTGTATCTCGCGTTTGGCCGTCGCCGCAACCAGAGCGCCGGCCTGGCCGGCCTGGTCAGCGCGAGCAAGGACGGCGCGTTTCTCGCGGCGATCCTGGAACGTTTCGGTGTCCAGCCTGTGCGCGGTTCGAGCAGCCGGCGCGGCGCGCAGGCATTGCTGGAATTGTCCTCGTGGGCCGACCGCGGCTATGACCTCGCCATCACGCCGGACGGGCCGCGCGGGCCGCGTTACGTTGTGGCTGAAGGAGCGGTGATGCTGGGGCAGATCACCAGTCGGCCGCTCGTGCCGGTGTCGTATAATCTGGACTGGAAGATTCAGTTGAAAAGCTGGGATGGTTTTTTGATTCCGCTGCCATTTTCCCGCTGCGAAGTGACCGCTGGTCGGGTGCTGCTCGTGCCGCGTGAAAACTCGGATGCCGGCCGCGAAAAATTCCGGCAGGAACTCGAAGCCGAACTGCGCGCCGTTTCGCGTGATTAAAAAAATGATCGCCCGCGTCAGTCTCGAAATTGCGCTGCGCAAGGAATTTGATTATTCCATTCCGCCCGAACTGGCCGGACAGGTGGATGTCGGCAGCCGCGTGCAGGTTCCGTTCGGCGCGCGGAAAATTCTCGGCGTCGTCACCGCCGTCGCCGAGGAATCCGGCCACGCGAATCTCAAACCCATTCTCAAAGTCATCGGCGCGCAAACCTTGGTGACGCCGAAAGTTTTGAAGCTCGCGCGGTGGATCGGCGAATACTATTGCTGCGCGCCGGAAACCGCGTTGAAATCGGTTTTACCTGAAGCCGTGCGGAAAGAAGACGCGGGCTGGCGCGAACGGCTGTTTGTCCGCGCGCTGCCGGTGAACGGTGAATTTCCAAAATTGCCGAAGCGCCAGCAGGACGTGTGGAACATCATCGAGGAGCGCCAGGAAATTTTGTTGTCGGAACTCGTTGAACTGGCCGCGACGACTGCCGCCACCGTCCGCAAACTTGAAGATCGTGGCCTCGTCTCAATCACGTCCGAAGTTTCCGAGCGCGATCCGTATGCGCGTGAAACCATTTTGGCGACGCAACCGCTGGTGGTGAATCCCGCGCAAGCCGTCGCGCTCGAAAAAATCAAGGAGGCGATGGACGGTCAGAAGCCAGAAGCCAGAAGCCA
>DMQW01000408.1:0-790 GCA_003455565.1 Limisphaerales bacterium | reverse complement strand
CCAGAAGCCAGAAGCCAGAAGCCGGAAATCCGGGCTCTGACCTCCGACCTCTGACCTCTACATTTTTACTTCATGGAGTGACTGGGTCAGGAAAAACAGAAATCTACTTGCAGGCCATCGCGCACGCGCTGGAGCAGGGCAAAGGCGCGATTGTGCTCGTGCCGGAAATTGCGCTAACGCCACAGACCGTCGAGCGGTTCAAGGCCCGGTTCGGTTCTGGAAAATTGCAGACGCTCGTTGCCGTTCTCCATTCGCATTTGAGCGCGGGCGAACGGCACGATGAATGGCACAAAATCCGGCAAGGGCGTGCCCGGATTGTGATTGGCGCGCGCTCGGCGATTTTTGCGCCGGTGGAACCGCTCGGCCTCATCATCGTGGACGAGGAGCACGAGCACACTTACAAGCAGGAGGAAGCGCCGCGCTATCACGCGCGCGACGTCGCCATCATGCGCGGCCAGATGGAAAATGCCGTGGTCGTGCTCGGCTCGGCCACGCCGTCCATGGAAAGTTTCTACAATTGCAAACGCGGCAAATTCACGCTGCTGGAACTGCCCGAACGCGTGGACGACCAGAAAATGCCTTACGTCCGTGTCGTGGATATGCGGCAGGCGATGCACAAGGAAAAAGGCCCGCCGCTTTTTTCGCCGCAACTCAAGGAGGCCATTACGCAACGGCTCGAACGCGGCGAGCAGACCATTTTATTTTTGAACCGGCGCGGGTATTCCACTTCACTGCTATGCCCGAAGTGCGGTTACGTTGCCCAGTGCCCGAATTGCAGCGTGTCGCTCAC
>DMQW01000170.1 GCA_003455565.1 Limisphaerales bacterium | reverse complement strand
TTCACACAGGCTCTGAAGGCCGCTTCAACGTCCAAACCGAATGGCGTGCCAAATTTCATCCGACGCCTCCGTCCGCTCGTGCGGTGAAGCGGCATAAATGCCGCGCTCCCAAGGCATCCGGTTCGTTCCGACTCGGCGATTCTCAGCGTCTCGGCGTTTATTCCCCGCCGGCTGCCCGCGCGCGTGGCGCAGGTATTGCAGAAAATCTTCGACCAAATTTTGCACAAAAATTAAAACTCAATCGTCCGGCAATTTTCCTCAATGACCGCGATAATGCGCGTCACTTGTGCTGGCGAAATCTTTTCCGGCTTGCTCCGCAAAAAACTGACCAAGTAAGTTGCGTTCATGGCTTTTACTTCCGCCGATTTGACCGACGGCCTTACAAACCACCCTGGCAAAACAATCAATGCTTCGACTGGCGTGTTCTCGCCAGTTTTCTTTTTTAGATAATTTTCCAACCATACAGCGTTACGCTTTGCCTGCTGCACAGGTTGCGATTCCCTGAAATTTGGAAACTGCAAGGCTTCACCGTCATAAACCACTTCATGCGCTGGCTGGCCAGACTTGGATTTTGCCGGGCGACTGCGCGCTTTTGTTTCAATCAAGAACACGCCGCGACTGCCCACAACGATATGGTCTAAATTACCCAATTTCTCCGAGACGAAATCATGGAAGGCGCGATAGCCGCTGTCCGCAACTTCGGTGAGCGACTCTGCAACTGCCTGTTCTCCGCGAAGTCCGAGACGATAATTTTCCGCCTTTCTGAATTTGCCAACAATCCGCCATGTGAAAAAGAGGCTTGGCAAAATAAACGGTGCGGCAAACAGAAAAGCAAAATTGCTATTGTGCTCCACAATCCAAACTGCTCCGCCTGCAAAAACCATCGCCGCGAATAAATCTTCCATCACCGAATCCATGATGGCCTCTAGTTTTAGTTGCAACGAATAACCTGCAGGTCTTAATAATTTTTCTACCTGTGGTGACCGGCTTGTTTTTTTTCGCGAACGACTCCAAAAGTATTTGCAGATGATAACCACCAG
This sequence comes from Limisphaerales bacterium, assembly GCA_003455565.1. Classification (GTDB taxonomy): domain Bacteria; phylum Verrucomicrobiota; class Verrucomicrobiia; order Limisphaerales; family UBA11358; genus UBA11358. The sequence continues at coordinate 3,169 of DMQW01000170.1, read as the reverse complement.
CGCGGGCAAAAGTGCGCCAAGCCCCGCTAAAAAAATCTTTTCAATGTTTTGCATTAAAGTTTTCTCCCCGTCAGCTTTTCATAAGCCTCCAAATACTTCGCACTAGTTTTGGCGACGACGTCGTCCGGCAGTTTCGGGCCGGGCGGAGTTTTGTTCCAGTCGAGGGTTGATACGCTTACGCGCCCACGCCTTCCAGCTCCACATGCCGCATGGTCTCGCGTCCGCCAAAACGCTTTTGGGCGTCAAGAATTTCCAGCCCGGCCAGCCGGCCTTCGCTGTCGTAATCAGCAGCGATGCCTTCGGCCAGATGTTTGGTGGTGACGGTGGCGTCGCGGAACGTGATGCTCAAGGCGTCCACTTCGGCGTCATAGCTGATTTTCATAATGAATCAAAAGTAGTATGTATAAACGGTTATCACAACTGTTTCTTCCGCCTCGTCCACGAACACAGGGCGAACCTGCCGCGTCGCGTAAATTTTACCGTTCCAGTTTTGACCGAACGGAAAATCTTTGCGGCAATCCAACCGGCCAAGTTCCGCCGCGCCCCAAGCGCAGGTGCGGATGGCCTCTTCAATCTCCGCCACGGTGAAACCGCGCGAAACGGAATAGCCCAGGGCGTGTTTGGAAAGCCGGATGGGTTTCACAATTTCTTCCCGGTCAGCTTTTCATACGCCTCTAAATACTTCGCGCTGGTTTTGGCGACGACGTCGTCCGGCAGTTTCGGGCCGGGCGGGGTTTTGTTCCAGTCCAGCGTTTCGAGATAGTCGCGGACGAATTGCTTGTCGAAGCTCGGCTGGCCGCGGCCGGGCGCGTATTGGTCGGCAGGCCAGAAGCGCGAGGAATCGGGCGTCAACACTTCATCAATCAGGATGAGCTTGCCCCGCGACGAGGCGTCGCTGCCACTCTCCAGGCCGAACTCAAATTTCGTGTCGGCGATGATGATGCCGCGCTGGCGGGCGTAATCGCGTCCGGCCCGGTAAATCTTCAGGCTCAAGTCGCGCGCCTGCGTGGCGAGTTCCGGGCCGACAATCTTGCACGCCTCGTCGAAGGAAATATTCTCGTCGTGGCCGGCCTCGGCCTTGGTGGACGGCGTGAAAATCGGTTCGGGGAGTTCAGCAGATTCGGTCAGGCCGGCGGGCAGCTTGATGCCGCAGACGGTCTGCGATTTTTTGTATTCCTTCCAGCCGCTGCCGGACAGGTAGCCGCGCACGATGCACTCGATGGCGAGCGGTTTGGCCTTTTTCACGATCATCGAACGGCGCGCAAGCTGTGCGGTGAACGGCTGCAAATTTTTCGGCAATGGATCATTCGCGCCGGCGAGCAGGTGATTCGGCACGAGCGCGGAAAATTTCTCGAACCAGAAATGCGAAATCTGCGTGAGCACTTCGCCTTTGCGCGGAATGCCGTTGGGCATGATGACATCGAAGGCGGAAATGCGGTCGCTGGCGACGAGCAGGAAGCTGTCGCCGAGGTCATAGACTTCGCGAACCTTGCCGGAGCGGACTTTTTTGAGGCCGGGCAGGTCGAACTGAAGAATCGGTGCGTTTGTCATCGCACGAAAAATAAAGTCCACAGACCGAAGTTCAAAGCCCAAAGTGTATTCGGACCGCGAGTTGTCCCAACTCGCAGCGTGCCGCTAGGTCTAAAGCCGCCGGATTTTTCCAGACGCTGCTTTGGCTGGCCCCGCGCTGCGGATTGGGACAATCCGCGCTCCGGCCAATTTACGCCACCGGGCGTTCGACCAGTTTCACCAGCAACGGGATGCTGGCCTGGCTTTCATCGTCCAGCCGCACGTCCACGGAATACATTCCCGGCTCGGCGAATTTCAACTGCTGGATGTTGATGATGAAATTGCGCGTGAGAAAATGCGCGTCGTCCGGCAGCGTGACGGGAACGGGCAGTTCGATGCCCTGCATGATGGGATGACCGTCGGCATTGATGAAGTTCAACGTGAGCTTGCGCGTGCCTTCGTCGCCGGGCATGAACGTGACGCGCAGGGCCACGGCGCATTGCGGATGCACCGCCGGCATCTGCGGCGCGTAGATCGTGTCGAACGCGCCGAGGAGGTTTAATTTTCCATTGTCGTCTGTCGCCGCGTCGCAGAGGACGGCCACTTGAATGTTCATGCCGGAAAGTAAGCCACAAATCGCGCAAATTGGCACGAATTTCTTTCAATCAGTTTTGACGCTTGACATACATATAAAGTCTATGTATCGTGTCCCTATGATTCGCAAAGAACTCGTTGCCGCCTCGGCTGAACCGCTGGTTTTGTCGCTGCTTTCCAAAGGTGAGAGCTACGGTTACGCCATCATCCAGGAGGTCAAGGCCCGCTCCGACGGCAAGCTGCAATGGACGGACGGGATGCTTTACCCGGTGCTGCACCGGATGGAAAACCGGGGGTTGATCAAGGCGCGCTGGGGCGAAAGCGAGACCGGGCGGAAGCGGAAATACTACTCGCTTAAAAAAGACGGCAAAACAGCGATGGCCAGGCACCACGAACAATGGTCGCTGGTTCATTCCGTTTTGGCCGGATTAAAAAAGGAACAATATGTTTGACCTCGAACACGCAATCGCGGACTGGCGGCAACAAATGCTCGCCGCTGGAATCAAAACGCCAGTGCCGCTGGAGGAATTGGAAATTCATCTGCGCGAGGAAATTGAACAGCAGACGAAATCGGGATTGAGCGAACAAGAAATTGTCAATTCTGCCGTCCAGAAAATCGGACAGGCGCACATGATCCAAAACGAATTCAAGAAAGTTGAAGCCACAAAAGAAGACCGTGAGTGGAAATTCGTGCAAATCCTGTTTGTGGTTATTACGAGTTTGTTTTCCTCGTTTCTGTGCGGCATGGTGATTTTCAAAATGGGGTGTTTTTCGGAAGCAACCTCCGACCAGAAAATATCCTGCCTAGCTGCGGTAGCCGCGTTTGCTTTGCTCGCGTGGGGCGGGCGATTAAGCTGTAGAATGTTTCCGGTCATTCGCGCCAAGCGAATCAGGGATGCCATTTGCATTTCTGGCGGTGTGCTGCTGATGCTTTGGTGGATGGTCTTTGTCCACATCATCCTGCCGCGCCACGACTTCACCACCGGCCAGTTGCTGGTGACAATCTTGTGGGAAATGATTTTTCCGTGCGGAATTTTTCTCGGCTTGTTTTGGGGAATTGAAACCG
>DMQW01000355.1:3587-10426 GCA_003455565.1 Limisphaerales bacterium | reverse complement strand
TATAAGAGACAGGGTCGGATTCGTGCGCTGGTCGAGCGCGTCGTGAACTTTTTCCGGCAAATCCACCGTGTAACCTTCGGCGATTTGCAGCACCGCGCCGAGACCTTTGACGAGATTCAAACGACACATTGTCACGGGCATTCCGCCGCGCGTGAGGAAACGCGTGGACCAGCCGCCGCCCGGAAAATATTCCGTGATGCTCGGATGCCACGTCGTCGCGTCCAAACATTTCTGCGCCTCGTCCTTGGTGATTTCCCAGAACGGTTTCATCGCGGGCTGGCCGTCGCGTTCCATCTGGCCCGTGCCGTCGAGCGTGGCCGGGCCGGAGTTGATGAGATGCAAAATGCCGCCCGCCGCCTCGCCGGCAAGCTCGTGGCCGGAGACGCGCTTTACGGAATCCGCGCTCCAGTAAGTCCGCACGTCCGCAAAAATCTGCGCGGTGTTCGTGAGCAAATGACCAAACAACATCGAAGCGCCGTTGAGAGAATCGTTTTCCGTCGCGACAATGTAAGGCGCGCGGATGCCGTTCCAGTCGAACGATGTGTTGAGGATGGCTTCGAGAAAATCGCCGTTGGGCTGGTAATCCGTCCACTGGCGCTGGCCTTGGAAACCGGACGCGATGGCGTTGTGACCGTGCGCCTCTTCGCCAAAACCCATTTCCGCGAGCTTCGGATTGCCGACCATGAGGTCGCGGGCGATGAGCGACATCTTGACGGATTTTTCCCATTCGCTGTCGAGTTGCGCGCGCGGACGCGTCGTCTGCGGCGAGTTGTAATCTTTGCCTTCGGGGCAATTCGCCTTCACCCACTTGAGCGCTTTTTTGTATTCGGCCTGATCAAAAATCCCCTTGTCCATGCGGCGGAGAAATTCCGTCATGTCAATCGTCTCGACGCGCATACCGAGATAACTTTCAAAAAACGGCTGGTCCACAATCGAACCGGCGATGCCCATCGAGACGCCGCCCATGCCGAGATATGATTTGCCGCGCATCAACGCCACCGCGAGACCGGCGCGGACGAAGCGCAAAATTTTTTCCTGCACGTCGGCAGGAATGGATTTGTCGCCGCCGTCCTGAACGTCGCGTCCGTAAATGCTGAACGCGGGAATTCCCTTTTGCGTGTGACCGGCGAGAACTGCCGCGAGATAAACCGCGCCCGGCCGTTCCGTGCCGTTGAAACCCCAAACGGCTTTCGGAACGGACGGGTTCATATCCATCGTCTCGCTGCCATAGCACCAGCACGGCGTGACGGTGAGCGAAACGCCGACGCCTTCGCGCGAAAATTTTTCCGCGCACGCCGCCGCTTCGGCCACGCCGCCGATGCAAGTGTCGGCGATGACGCATTCGACGCGCTTGCCGTTCGGATAACGCAGGCTGGACGAAATCAATTTCGCGGCGGACCTGGCCATGTCCATGGTTTGTTTTTCGAGCGACTCGCGGACGCCGCCGAGCCGCCCGTCAATCGTGGGGCGGATGCCGATTTTGGGAAGTGAACCGTTGAAGACAGATAGTTTCATAATGTTACAATGTTAAAACTTTTGGTTGTGAGCGACGAAACAGATTAAATTCCTGTCCTGACAAAACGCAAGCCAATCCGCTCCAACATTTGTTCTACCACAGACAATTGCGGAATGTGCAGACCGGCAGTTCGACACCTCACCCTTGATCCTCCTGTTCGAGGCGGAGAGGAAAACCGGCAGCTACAAACCGAACGCTGGCAATCCGCAAGTCCGTTTGCTAGGCTGCGGATGCAATGAAGTTTCTCGCGGAAACATGGGTTGGTGAATGGCTGACGGGGCTGGGTCGCATCGCGGCACTGGCACGCGAAGCGGTCATGTCGTTGCTCACGTTCAAGGTGGCGTGGCGCGATCTGCTGTATCAGATTTATTTCATCGGCATCAAATCGCAATCGGTGGTGCTGGTCACGGGCGCATTCACGGGCATGGTGCTGGGCGCACAGACTTATTTTCAATTTCACAAAATCAAGATGGACACGGCCACGCTCGCGGTCGTGGGCGTCTCGATGTGCAGCGAACTCGGCCCGGTGTTGACGGCGCTGATGGTGTCGGGGCGCGTGGGCGCGGCCATCGCGGCGGAAATCGGCACGATGCGCGTGACGGAACAGATTGACGCGTTGCGGACATTGGCGACGCATCCGGTGGATTATCTGGTGGTGCCGCGTCTGCTCGCTTCGATGATTGCCTTGCCGCTGCTGACAATTGAATCCATCACCATTGGCATCGGCGCGAGTTATCTCGTGGGCGTTTATCTGCTGGGAATTGATCCGGTGTATTCGTGGTATAACATGCTGAAATACACGGGGGACATTGATGTTTTCATCGGACTGACCAAGGCGTTCGTCTATGGCGGCATCATCGCGCTGGTGGGTTGTTACAAAGGCATGAGTTGCAGCGTGGGCGCGCAGGGCGTGGGCCGCGCGACGACGGAGGCGGTGGTGTATTCGTCCATCGCGATCCTCATCTCAAACTTTTTCCTGACACTGGCATTGCAGCGGGTGGTGGTGATGCTGTTATGATCGAAACCCGCCAGCTCAAGAAATCGTTCGACACGCAACTGGTTCTCGACGGCGTGGATTTGCGGATTGAAAGCGGCGAATCGGTGGCGATCATCGGGCGCAGCGGCGGCGGCAAAAGCGTGCTGCTGAAACATCTCATCGCGCTGCTGCAACCGGATTCGGGCGACGTGTTGATCAACGGCGAAAGCATCGTGCGGATGAACGAACGCCAGTTGCTGCGCATCCGCGAGAAGTTCGGCATGGTGTTCCAGAGTGCGGCGTTGTTTGATTCGATGACGGTGGCGGAGAACGTGGCGTTTCCGTTGATCCGAAAAAAAAAGTTCACGCCGGGGGAAATTGAGCAGCGCGTGACTGCGGCGCTGGCGATGGTGGATCTGCCGGGCACGCAGAAAAAAAATCCGGCGGAGCTTTCGGGCGGGATGCGCAAGCGCGTCGGGCTGGCGCGGGCGATTGTTTACGAACCGCAGATTCTGCTTTACGATGAGCCGACGACGGGGCTGGATCCGATTGTGGCGGACAGCATTGACAAATTGATCATCCGCGTGCGCGACCAGCTCAAGGTCACGTCGGTGGTGGTGACGCATGACATGCGGACCGCGCGGCGCGTGGGCAACCGCGTGTTGATGCTGCACGAGGGGAAAATTTATGCGAACGCCGCACCGGAGGAATTTTTTGCGTCGCAAGACCCGGTGGTGAGGCAGTTCATTGACGGCGTGGCGGACGCGAAAGAAACCATTTTATAGCCATGGAAAAATCACGATTAGAAATGAAGGTCGGCCTGTTTGTGGCCATCGGGCTGGTGTTGCTGGCGGTGTTGCTCGTGCAGTTCAGCAAGGGCACGAGCCTGTTTCGCGGCACTTATTCGCTGCGGCTGCACGCCGTCAACGTCGGCGGTCTCAAGGTGAAATCCGGCGTGCTGCTCTCCGGCGTGCAGGTCGGCACGGTGAGCCAGATCCAGCTCGCGCCCGACACCAAGAGCGTGACCATTATGCTGAAAGTCTATAAAGATGTTAAGATCTACCACGACGCACGGTTTGTCATCGAACAGGCGGGCTTCCTCGGCGATCAATTTGTCTCGGTCATCCCGACGGAAAACTTTCCGCCAGCGCTGACCAACAACGCGGACGTGGATTGTCAGGAGCCGTTCAATTTGCAGGAAGTCGCCCGCAGCGCGGCGGGTTTCATCCAGCGCCTTGACGGGACGGCGAAAAAACTGGACGCGGCGGTCACGGATTTGCGCGCGCAGGTGCTGAACGCGCAGACGCTCGCGAACTTCAGCGCCTCGATTACCAACCTGCGGGTTTTCACCGAGCAGGCGATCGGTGCCGTGAAAGGCATCAACGGCATCGTGGCGACGAACGGTTCGCAGGTCGGCCTCGCCGTGAGCAACGCGGTTTATTTTACCACGGAACTAAACCGGCTCGCCGCTTCCGCGCAGGAGATGCTGGCGACCAACGGCGCCAACCTCACCGCCGCCACGAAAAATATCGAAGACCTGACCATCACGTTCAAACAACTCGCCGCCGATTTGCAGGCGGGCAAAGGCCTGGCCGGAACGGTGCTGCAAAACCAGGAACTCGCCACGAACGTGCAGACCATCGCCGCCAATCTCTCCATCACGACCAGCAACTTGAACCGCGTCGGACTCTGGGGCATCTTGTGGTCACGTAAACCGGCCGCAACCAATACCTTCAAAACCTCCACCAGCCCCAACCGCGCACGCCCATGACGCCACTTTGGTCCATCCGGCTTTTATTTCTTAGCCTTTGCATTATGGGCGGCTACGCCGTCAGCCAGGTGCGCCCTGAATATGTCGGGGAACAACACGGCAGCATTCTCGGCATGATGATCGGCTTTGGCTTCGGCGGCCTGCTCATCGCCGTGGATGAAATGCTCAAAGGATTCTCGCTCCGCGCATTTTCGGCCACGACGTTCGGCCTGTTGCTCGGCATGTGTGTGGCGATGCTCATTGACGGCTCCGGCCTGTTTGTGAATGCCGCCGACAATGTCCACTGGCTCATCCGTCTCTGCCTGTTCTTGAGCTTCGGTTATATCGGCATGGTTTTGGCGATGCGCAGCAACAAGGAAGATTTTTCGCTCATTATTCCGTATGTCCGGTTCATGCCGCAAAACAAACCGGAGAATCTGCTGTTGCTCGACACGAGCGTGATCATTGATGGCCGGATCGCCGACCTTATCGAAGCGAAATTCATTGAAGGCCTCGTCATCGTCCCCCGTTTCGTGCTGCACGAACTCCACCAGATCTCCGATTCCGCCGATCCCATCAAACGGGCGCGCGGAAGACGCGGGCTCGAAATGCTCAACCGCCTTCAGCACAGCGCGAAAATTGAAGTCCGCATCCACGACGGCGATTTTCCCGGGGAAAAAGACGTGGACGCCAAGCTCGTCCACCTCGCGCTCAATCTCAAGGCCCGCCTCATCACCAACGATTTCAACCTCGCCCAGGTCGCCGAACTTCAGGGCGTCTCCTGTTTGAACCTGCACGAAATCGGCCGGCTCATGAAAGCCGCGCTGCTCCCCGGCGAAATTCTGGAATTGAAAATCGTCCGCGAAGGCCGCGACAAAGGCCAGGGCATCGGCTATCTGCCCGACGGCACCATGGTCATCGTCAACAACGCCCAGTCCCACGTCGGCCAGCAGATTGACGCGCAGGTGCAAAGCACCATCCAGACCGGCGCAGGCGTCATCGTCTTCGCCGAGGCGCGGGTAGAAAATCTAAAATGAAACTCATCACCATCTCCACCAACTTCAATCTCGCTGAAGCAGAACTCACCCGCTCGCGCCTTGAAGCCGCCGGTTTTCATCCCTTCTTGGCGAATGAAAATGCCGCCGGCTGGCTGGGGGGAACTTCCACCGCCACCCTGCTGCGCATCGAAGTTCCTGAACCTGAAGCCGCCAATGCGAAGGAATTTTTAGACGCGCCCGCCGAATGAAATTTCTCCGCCAGCTCCGGCAGTTCAAAAAACTCCTGCCCGGCGAAATCTTTCTCGAACCCGCCACGCTCGCCAAATACTCCGGCGACAAATGGTTCGCCGTCCACCAGCCCGACGCCGTCGCCCTGCCCCGCTCCGCCAAATCCGTTTCCACCATTCTGCGGTTCGCGCACAAAAATAAAATTCCCGTCACACCGCGCGGCGCCGGCCATGGCTACGTCGGCGGCTGCGTGCCGATGCACGGCGGCATCGCCCTCTCGCTGGAGCGCATGGGGAAAATTCTGGAAATCAATCCCGCCGATTTCGTCGCCGTCGTCCAGCCCGCCGTCAATACTGCGGCATTTCAAACCGCCGTGGAAAAGCTCGGACGCTTTTATCCGCCCGATCCTGCGAGCCGCGCCAACAATTCCCTCGGCGGCAACATCGCCACCAATGCCGGCGGCCCGCGCTGTTTGAAATACGGCGTCACCCGCGATTATGTCCTCGGCCTCCAAGTCGTTTTGGCCGACGGCACCATCGTCCGGCTTGGTGGCCGCACGCATAAAAACAAAACCGGCTTCGATCTGCACCGGCTGTTCGTCGGCTCGGAAGGGCTGCTCGGCGTCATCACCGAAGCCACGTTGAAACTGCTGCCGCTCCCGCCGTTCCGCGCGAATCTCGCCGTCGGTTTTAACTCGATGAACGCCGCCGTCCGCGCGTTGCAATCCATCTTCGCCGCCGGCTTTCTGCCCTGCGCGGCGGAACTGGCCGATGAATTCACGCTCGCCGCCGCCGCCAAACACACCAAAAGCGAACGACTCCTCGGCTGCAAGGCGCATCTGATTGTCGAGCTGGATGGACAGGAAAATCCCGTGCGCCAGGAAATCGCCGCCGTGGAAGAGATTGTGTGGAAACAAAAACCGCTGTTCGTCGAACGCGGATTCGGCAACGAACAATGCGAAGCCGTCTGGCAAATCCGCCGGGAATTTTCCTACGCATTGCGCGATACCCGCCTCACGAAATTGAACGAAGATGTCGTCGTGCCGCGTGGCAAGCTGGAGGAACTTTTCAAGTTCGTCGCGACGTTGCAGAAGAAACACGGACTGCAACTTGCCTGCTTCGGCCATGCCGGCGACGGCAACATCCACACCAACGTCATGGTGGATTACACACAACCCGGCGCAAAAAAGCGCGCCGAAGTTTGCCTTGATGAATTATTTCGTTGGGTGATTTCCTCTGGTGGCGCGATCACCGGCGAACATGGCATCGGCCTCGCCAAGAAACGCTGGTGGCCACAGGCGGTTTCCAAGGAAGCGCGCGCGTTGCACGGCAAGATAAAATCCGCGCTCGACCCGCACGGCATTTTGAATCC
>DMQW01000355.1:0-3390 GCA_003455565.1 Limisphaerales bacterium | reverse complement strand
GGGCGGCGCAGCAACGCCGCCCTGCCACAGCTACGGATTTGACAGGCGGAAGAATAAATTTCCTGTGGGCGGCGTGATGGTGACGAAGTTCGTCCCGAAGCCGTTGGTGATGGAATAGCTGGTAGTCACCCAATTCGTCGTGGTGAGGTTGCTGTTCTGTTGCAAGGTATAGCTGCCCGTATTCGGCCAGAGGATTTTTATGCTGTTCGATCCGTTGGGGACGATAATGAGATTCGGCACGCCCGGCATCTGCACCACGTTGATCAAACTCCAGAAACCGCCGGTCAAAGAATAACTGCCGCCGGTCATCGCGTCGCTCGCATCATGCTGGCCAATGGTGCCGCTGACTTGATAAGTGCCGCCGGTGCTCGTGCCGCCGCCACTGGCAATTTTATACCAGTCTATCGAATAGCTTTGCGCGAAGCCGAGCGCCGGAATCAACCAGGCAAAGAGAAGAAATAACTTTTTCATGGTTCCTTATTTCTTTTCTGCAAGTGATTGCACCAGTTGCTTCAATTCCGCCAAGTTTTGTTTCAACTCCGCGTTTTCGGCGCGCGTTTCTTCCAGCTTCTGGTTCAGCCCCTGAATGGCCGCCAGTTCCACGCCGTCGAATTCCAGCGTGGTGATGCTCTTGTCGTCGCGGCCGGGATAAAATGCCGATTTAAAATCCTGCGCCATCGGGCCGATGTGCGGCACGGCGTCGTCCGGCTCCCACTTGTAATTCCAATGCTGCACGGGGATGGCCGAAAGTTTCTCCAGCACTTCCAGGCCGTCCACCGGCTGGAAGTTTTTCTTGGCATTGCGATCGGAGATGACGCCCCAAGCGGTGCCGCCCGCCGCCAGCGATGCGCCCACGGGGCCGGTGCCGGTGAAAAATCTGAATCCGCCACTGGCACGCATGGTGACAGAGTTGGCGTTGGTGGACGCGGTCAATGTGCCGGTGCTGTCGCTCCAGACGAACGCGCCGGTGTTGGTGGCGCGGGCGTTGTAGCCGGCGGCGAAGGCGTAGTTGGTGGCGAGATTTTGCCGGCCACCGGGAATCATAGCAAACTGGCCGTTGGTTTGGATCGTGTTGCCCATACCGCCGCCAATCGTGGAATCATTCGCGTTGGTTTGGATTGTGTTGCCGCTACCGCCGCCAATCGTGGAATCAGACGCGCCGGTTTGGATCGTGTTGCCGCCACCGCCGCCAATCGCGGAATAATACGCACTGGGTTGGATCGTGTTGTTGTAACCGCCGCCAATCGTGGACCAAGGCGCGCTGGGTTGGATCGCGTTGCCGATACCGCCGCCAATCGCGGAGTAATCGGCAAAGATACTATTCGTATTTCCATTCCATCCGCCGCCACTGATCGTCGCGCCCGCGAGACCGGCGGCAAGGTGATTTCCGCTGTAGCCGCCAATGACATTGGGGCTGGTGGCGTTGGGTTCCAACCGCAACGCGCGGCTCCCATTCACTTTGAACTCCAGCGCCTGGTTGTCCGTCGTGCCCACGAACTGCGTGCCCGGTGTGGTGCCGCTGTTGCCCCCGACCTGCCAGGCATTGCCCAAAGCTGCCGCCGGCACCGTGCCGCTGGCAAGCTGCGAAGCGTTGAGGCCCGTGAGGCTGGTGCCGCTGCCGCTGAAACTGCTGGCCGTCACGGCGCCGGAAAAATTAGGACTGCCGTTTAACAAAGCGACATTCGCCGAAAGCCGGGCATCCGGCACGATGCCACTCAGATTGATTGCGCCCAAGTTAGTCAAACCCGCGCCATTGCCGGTAAAACTTCCCGTGAACCCATTGCTGGTGTTGGTGAAGGTATTAACCCCATTGAAAATATTCACGCCGCTGAAAACTTGAGAGGCGTTGCTCGGCGGCGCCGTCAGCGTCAGCGTGGTTCCACCGGAGTAACTGCTCCCGGGATTCTGCACCGTCAGGCTCACCACGGAACCGCCGGAAATATTGGCAATGATGACCGCGCCGATGCCGGTTGAATCATAGACTGTCACCGTCGGAGCCAAGACGTAACCCGAACCGCCGCTCGTGACATTGGCGCCCGTGATAAACCCGCCATTAACAATCGGTGTGGCGGTGGCTGAAGCAGAAGTATTGGGTATCGTGAGCAGCGCCACATTGGTGCTCAGACGCGCATCGGAAACATTGCCGATTAAATTCGTCGCCGTCGTCGCCGTCGTCGCGTTGCCCGCCAGGTTCGCCGTGATTATCCCCGCTGAAAAGTTCCCGCTGGGATCGCGCTTCACAATCGTGTTCGCGATATTCAAGCTGGCCGCTGAATTGGCCGCGCTCGCGCCACTCGCCACGTTCGCCGCCGTCTGACCGCCAACGCTCGCAACCACCGTCGCACCCTGCGTTCCGGTCACGTCGCCGGAAAGCGAACCGGAAAAGTTGTTGGCCGTCGTCGCCGTTGAAGCGGAAGTTGCACTGGTCGCACTGCCCGCCGTGGTCGCCGTGGCTGCGCTTCCGGCATTGGCGGCGTAAATGGCATGCGGCGTCGGCATGAGTGGCTGGCGCGGACTCAAAGGGCTGAACGCGCCGCCGCCGTTGGTGCGCAAACCGATGTCCAGCCAGCGGTTCGCGCCGGAAAATTGACTGCCAAAATCCAGCGTGACGCTGAACAGTCCGTTGCTCACGGCGGTGGCGGAGTTGGTGAGCAGGCTGCCTTGCTGCGCTCCGGAGTTGAGCGCGTCGTAAATCGCGAATCGTAAATCGTAAATCCCCGTCGCCGGACTTGCGCCGTCATTGAGCCGGCCTTGATAGGTGAAGGCCGTGCCTTGGGCAAAAGCAGTTGAGAGTGGCGAGTTGAGGGTGGCGAGCGCCAGCAAGGCCAGCACGATGTATGGTGAAGGGAGTTTGGTTTTCATAATGGGTTGGATGGAATTAGATTTCACAGGAATTCAGATTTCAAGGTTGCTATTGCTTCAAGCGGAAGAACAGATTCCCCTGTGACGGTGAATTGGTCAAACGGTTGTTGCTGACCGCGCCGAGGTAATTACCCCAGGTGCCGGTGGCGAGATTGTTATTCGTCTGGAGGGTCCAACCCGTCACCGACGGCGACCATGAAACGATGGCTTGGTTGCCGGAATAAGTGATGGTCAACAATGGTGCGCCCGGCGTCTGCACGACGGCGGCAAAAGCCCAGAACCCGCCGTCAATCGTGTAGTTGCCGCCGCTCAGCGTCGGTCCGGCGTCCGGCTGGCCGATGGTGCCGCTGACTTGATAGGTCGCCCCCGTGCTCGTGCCGCCGCCGGCAATGGTGAACCAATCTATCGAGTATTGGGCCAGCGCGGCAAAGGCGCTGAAGCTGACCCAGAGGGAGAGGAAAGTTTTTCTCATGGTTTGTTTTCGCTTTGTTCTTCGAGCCATTGTTCGTAACTGCGTTTGGGCAACGA
>DMQW01000215.1 GCA_003455565.1 Limisphaerales bacterium | reverse complement strand
CCGAGGCGGTGCTCGGCGTTCCGTCAGCCTGTGCCACTAAAATTGCGCCACGCCCATTCTGACTGTGCCACTGCGTCACGAATGGCACAGTTTCCCGCTCACTTCATTCAGTCAAAACCATCGGATTTTCCTTTGTTTTAGAGGTATTTAACATTTTCCGCCGGTCGGCATCATTATTGCATTAGAACTGTCAGCAGTTAATCCAATTCAACCAAATTTTATAATTTTATGGCAAAAGTATTAGGCATTGATTTAGGCACGACGAACTCCTGCATGGCCGTCATGGACAGCGGCGAACCGCTTGTGCTGGAAAACTCCGAGGGCAAACGCACGACGCCGAGTGTCGTGGCGTTCACGAAATCCGGCGAGCGCGTCATTGGCGACGCGGCGAAGCGCCAGGCCGTGACCAATTCGCGCAACACGGTTTATTCCATCAAGCGTTTCATGGGGCGCAAGTTCGACGAAGTGCAGGAAGAAATCAAACGCGTGCCTTACAAGGTCGTCAAAGGCGCGAACGGCGATGCCGCCGTGGAAGTGGAAGTGGACGGCAAGCCGAAACGCTTTTCGCCGCCGGAAATTTCCGCGATGATTCTTTCCAAGCTGAAAGCCGACGCGGAAACGCGTCTGGGCGAAAAAATCACGCAGGCCGTCATCACTGTTCCCGCTTATTTCAACGACTCGCAGCGTCAGGCCACGAAGGACGCCGGCAAAATCGCCGGCCTCGAAGTTCTCCGCATCATCAATGAGCCGACCGCTGCGTCGCTCGCTTATGGTCTCGACAAAAAGAAGGACGAAAAAATCGCAGTCTATGATTTGGGCGGCGGCACGTTCGACATTTCTGTTCTGGAAATCGGCGACGGCGTTTTTGAAGTCAAGGCCACGAACGGCGATACGCATCTCGGCGGTGACGATTGGGACAATTGCCTCATGGATTGGATTCTCGATGAATTCAAACGCGAGTATAACATGGATTTGCGCAAGCAGCCCGACGCGCTCCAACGCATCAAGGAAGAAGCAGAAAAAGCCAAGATCGCCCTTTCCAGCGCGCAGACTTACGACATCAACCTGCCGTTCATCACCGCGGACGCCACCGGGCCGAAGCACATCCAGAAGACGCTCACCCGCGCCAAGATGGAACAACTCACCGACAAACTTTTTGAACGCACCATCGGGCCGGTGAAAGCCTGCTTGAAAGACGCGGGCATCGAAGCGGCGAAGATTGACGAACTCGTGCTCGTCGGCGGCATGACGCGGATGCCGCGCGTGGTGGAGACCGCACACAAGCTCGTGGACAAACCGCCACATCAAGGCGTGAATCCCGACGAAGTCGTCGCGATTGGCGCGGGCATCCAGGGCGGCGTTTTGAAAGGTGAAGTCAAAGATGTTCTTTTGCTCGACGTGACGCCATTGTCGCTCGGCATTGAAACGCTCGGCGGCGTGTTCACGAAATTGATCGAACGCAACACCACAATTCCGGCGCGCAAATCGGAAATTTTCTCGACCGCCTCCGACAGCCAGCCCGGCGTTGAGATTCACGTTCTCCAGGGCGAACGCCAGTTTTCCAAGGACAACAAGACCATCGGCCGGTTCAACCTCGCGGACATTCCGCCCGCACCGCGCGGCGTGCCGCAGATCGAAGTGACCTTCGACATTGACGCCAACGGCATCTTGCACGTCGGCGCGAAAGACCTCGGCACGGGCAAGGAACAGAAAATTTCCATCACGGCCAGCAGCGGTCTCTCGAAGGACGAAGTCGAGAAGATGCGCAAGGACGCCGAAGCCCATGCCGACGACGACAAGACCAAGCTCGAAGAAATCCAGACGCGCAACGAGGCGGACAACTCCGTTTATCGCACCGAGAAATTGCTCAAGGACAACGCGGATAAAATTTCTGCGGACGACAAGGGCAAGCTTGAAGCCGCCGCCAGCGCGGTGAAGGAAGCGCTCAAAGGCACGGACGCCGCGGCCATCAAATCCGCGAGCGAAAAGCTGAACGAAGTCTGGCAGGCCGTCTCGACCGAACTTTACAAGGCCGCCGCCGCGAAGGCGCAGGCGGACAAGGCCGGCGCGCAACCGCAGCCCGAAGGTGGCGAGCCGAAGTCCGAGGAAAAGAAGGACGAAGGCGTGATTGACGCGGAAGTTGTGGACGAGAAGAAGTAATAAATCGTCTAGTCACCGTTTCAATATTCAAACCAAATGAAAGGTCACGACAGCATTATCAAGCGGTTTGCGGAACTGGAGAGCCAGACCTCCGCACTCCGCCGCAGTCGTTCTGATTTTGGAATGTGTGTTGATTCAGGAGATTTTCAACGCTGGTCTACAAATGCACAAAATCTCATTAAAATTGCGTTTGGCGAAAACTCTCCGCATTACGAAAATTTCAAGGCAGCTTATAATTCATTCCACGGCTACGAATACGAATTTGAAAATGTAAAAGGAGTCTTTCTTGCTTCAAAATCAGATTTTGAAGGCGGATTTGGAACAACACTGGAAGCTTTGGTTTCGGGTGAAATCTTTGGTGACTTTGTAGGTTTAGCTAAAGAAGCATTAAGCAATGACAAAAAGGATGTCGCCGCTGTTTTAGCCTGCGCTGCGTTGGAAGACGCGCTCAAAAGATATGCGGTAAGTCAGGGAATATCGGTTGACGGGAAAGAAATGACCGACGTTGTGAATGCTCTAAAATCCAAAGGGTTGGTTGGCGGAGCGCAAAAGTCATTACTAGATACCATGCCAAAGATTCGCAACTTTGCCATGCACGCTGACTGGAGCAAAATTACTCCGCAAGATGTCGGAAGCGTAATTGGATTCACGGAACAATTTTTATTGCAGAATTTTTGAAAGCAAAATGAAATTGGCGCAGACAACTTTGTCCCTCAGGGACAGCCTGAAAATAGCCCGGCGTTTCAACGCCGGGAACGGGTTGCCCTGTGCGTCAAGTCCCGCCGGGACGGCCGAACACGCGCGTCCATTCCGGCCGTCCCTCCGGGACTCAATTCATTTTGCATCGCCCCCCGGCGTTGAAACGCCGGGCTA
>DMQW01000216.1:20012-21855 GCA_003455565.1 Limisphaerales bacterium | reverse complement strand
ATAAGAGACAGCGTTTGAGGCGCTGATGCTGCCAGATGGCCTGGAGCAATTTTTCCGGCGGCGTGGAACCGCCGTCGTGCAGCACGTGGACGGCGCGGTAGCGTTCGCGCCAGACGGCGTAGAAATTTTCGGCGCGGGAATTCATGGCGCAGTTTTTTGCGCGGCGGGCGGCAAAGTCAAGCGAGTTGAACAACAAAGCAACGAAGCAAAAAGTGGCGGCAACTTTGTTCCTTTGTTTCTTTGTTGTTAATTTTGAACGCAACCAGACGGATTTTTGCCTGTTTAATGAGACACGCGGAACGAGCAACGGGGCGCGGGCTTCAGACCGCTTCACCGTCCGCACGGAAGGGATGCTGGAGATGCCGGGACTGCCGGCGTTTCGAGCGTCGAAGCGGGCTAACGCCGCGCTACGTCAACTGCGGAAGCTGGACAGTTTTTTATTCGCCGCTGCGATGACCGCGTGCGTGCTGGTGTCCATGTCGAAAACGGAATTCAAACCCTGCGGTTCGCACGGTGGGTCGCCCAGAAATTCACCGGCGGAATTTTTCGTCGAGCCGGCGCGGCCTTCGCCGGCCCACGCCCAGAAATTCGCGGCCTGCAACGCGCGTCCGGCTTTGCACGATTCCGCGACTTGGTCGAACATCCGGCGGTAGTATTCATCGCGCGCCGCCGTCGGTGAGCCGGGCGCGTAATTTTCCCGGTCGCGCGGCAGGCCAAATTCTTCCAGCACGAGCGGCTTTTTCAAAATGTCCGTGGCGATTTTTGTGTGTGTCTCGACGTGGTCGCGTGCTTTGCCGGCGGCGATTTCAAATTCCGGCGAGAGTTCCGGCGTTTTGAGCCAGCCCCAGTTTTTCAGCCACATGTGAACGATGACGTAATCAATCGCGGGCGTTTTGTGCGCGGCGATGAAAACCTCCGGCTTTTGCAGGCAGCCCCAGATGCCTTCGCTGCCGGTGCAGACGAGTTGGTGCGGCGCGAGTTCGTGAATGAAGCGCGCGGTTGCATCAACCCAGTCGCAAAAAATCGGCACGTCCTTTTCCGCCGAGCCGTCATCCGCGCAAGGACGCGGTTCGTTGGCAAGTTCCCACGTCATGATCGCGGGATCATCGCGGTAGATCCGGCCATTCACCGTGTTACGGCGATTAATGAGGCGTGAAGTGAATTCGCGATAAAGTTCAACGGCGGCGGGCGTCTGGTAAAACCGCGCGGAGAATTTCATGAACGCGTGCCAGTCGCCGCGCGCCATGACCGGCTGGTCGGGATCGGGAATGTTTTCGCCGGTGATCCAGCGGACGTATTGCGCGAAGCTGCCGGACCATTGCCAGTAGTTCGACAGAAAAAGAACCGCGCACATATCGCGCTTCGCCATCTCCGCGAGACAAAAATCCAATCCGCCGAGCAATGCTTCGTCGTAGTCATGCGGTGCGCGGGTGATGCCGCGCGGAATCGCCCCGGCGAGTGGCGACGTTTCCGAGCCGGCGAGCAGGCGGAGATTGTTCACGCCAAGACTTTGCAGTTGGTCAAGCTCGCGCACAAACCGGGTGCGACCGCCGGGCAGCGCCGCGTCGCTCAAGTAGCAGCCATACCATAAATTTGTGCCGACATAAGAATACGGTTGTCCGCGCAATTGAAATTGTCCATTGCGGACGCAGACAAAGTCATCCCCGCGTTTTGATCCGGTCGCCAGATGCGCGCAGCCGGACGCGATGAAGGGCATGGCCAGCGCGGTGGTTTTGATAAAGGTTCGCCGGGAGGCGCGATGGTGGTTCATAATTTCAAGGCTCGTGACGGATGGATTCGGCCAGATTCTAAACGAGATTTTGGCCGTGAAAAGGCCGGGCGC
>DMQW01000216.1:18651-19905 GCA_003455565.1 Limisphaerales bacterium | reverse complement strand
CGCCGGGCGCTGTCCCACGTTTTGATGACATTGCTTTTCCAGCCATCCGGCTAGAATGGCAGACGATTTCCCGACGAATCCAAATGACCAGATGAATTGCCTGAAGTTGAAATTATTTTCAGAAATGGCCCGCGCGATGAAAGTTTTCCTCGCCGCTTCGCTGCTGTTTCTCGCGCAGATCATTTTCGGCTTTGAAGCGGATACTCCGGTGACGCCCGGAGCCTCGCGGGAAGCGCAATCGCTGCTGACTTTCTTCGCGGACAGCTACGGAAAAAAAATCATCTCCGGCCAGGAGGACGGCTGGCAGCGGCGGAGCAACGGTTTGAGCCAGGAACTGGATTACATCACCAACACCACCGGCAAATTGCCCGCACTGCTGGCGATGGATGTGTCCGGCTATACGGACAAATCGCCGCGCCGCGATACGAATCATCTGCTGGCAAAACGCGCCGCTGAATGGTTCGACGAGCGCGGCGGCATTTTGGAATTTTGCTGGCACTGGCGCGCGCCGATGAACGAACCGGCATTTTACACCAAGGAAACCACGTTCGACATTTCGCGCGCCGTCACGGAAGGCACGCCGGAATACGACGCGGTGTTGCGCGACTTGGATTTGATCGCGGACGAACTCGAAGTGCTGCGCGATGCGCACGTGCCCGTGCTGTGGCGTCCGTTGCACGAGGCGAATGGCCGCTGGTTCTGGTGGGGCGCGGGCGGGCCGGAGCCGTTCAAAAAATTGTGGCGCATCATGTTTGAGAATTTCACCGTGAAGCATCATCTGAATAATTTAATCTGGGTCTTTTCGCCCGGCGCGGAAACGGATCTGGCCGACTGGTATCCCGGCGACGCTTATGTGGACATCATCGGCACGGATCATTATCCGATGGATGGCAACCACGGCGCGGCGAAGGATGTTTTTGACGAACTCACCAAAATGACGTGCGAAAAAAAACTCATCGGGCTTGGCGAGAACGGGCCGATTCCTGATCCCAAACTGCTTGTGCGCGAAAAAGCCGGCTGGCTGTTTTTCACGACGTGGACGGGCAGCATCCTGTTTGAAAAAACCACGCCGGAACAACTGCGCGACTATTACAACAATCCTTACGTTTTGAATCTTGGTGATTTGCCGGACTTGAAAAATTATCCGTTCAAACCTGCGGGCAAGGCCGTAAAAATTGGGTTTTCGGCGGCACCCGGAGACGTTGCCATCGGCGGCACCCGGCGTTCGCCGCTCACGGTGGCGGGGCAAGATAA
>DMQW01000216.1:13303-18523 GCA_003455565.1 Limisphaerales bacterium | reverse complement strand
GCAAGATAAAAATGGAAAAACCGTTCGTGACGGGAATTATTCCGTGACGCTGGCGCTGAAAAAATCCGGCAGTGCGAAATTGTCCGGCACGCTGACCGCGACAACGGTGAACGGCATCGCCACGTTTGCCGACGTGAAAATTGACGCGGCCAGCGGCAGTTGCAAGCTGCGGGCGACGGCGGACGGGTTGCGGGCCGCGACGAGTCCGGCGTTTTGCGTCGGCCCTGGCAACGGACTTTTGTGCGAGTGCTGGACCGGCAAAAAAGATTTTTCAACGCCGCCGAACGCCAAGGAAATTCTCGGCCAGGCCCTGGAAACGTCCGTGAGTCTGGCGACGAATTTTTCGGCGCGGATTCGCGGCGAGATTATTCCGCCACAATCGGGCAAATACAAATTTTGGATCGCGGCGGGCGGCATGGCGGAACTTTGGTTGAGTTCCGACGCTTCGCCGACCAATAAAATCAAGATTGCCGCTGTCACCGCGAACACGCCGTATCGCAAGTGGCCGCATACAAGCGAGGCGGATTCGCAGACCGTTACGCTCAAGAATGGCGTGCGCTACGATTTTGAAATCCGCCAATGGCAGGGCAGCGGCTCCACGCAGTTGCACGTCCGCTGGCAGTTGCCCAACGGCAGCGAAGAGCGCCCGATTCCGGCGTTTCGTTTTGCGTTGCCAGAAAAATAATTTTACCACTGATTCACATGACCAAGACCACCTTTGCTAAAAAATTGAAGCAACTTCAGCAACAGCACGTGCAACTCATCCGGCGCAAAAATCGTCCACAGAAAAAAGGCAACGGCATTTTTGACCGCTACGAAAATCCGGTGCTGACCGCCGAACACACGCCGCTGACGTGGCGTTATGATTTTGACCATTCAAGCAATCCGCATTTAATGACACGCCTCGGCATCAACTGCGTCTTCAACGTCGGCGCGATGGAGTGGAACGGGAACATTGTGCTCATGGCGCGCGTGGAAGGCTGGGACCGCAAATCGTTTTTCGCGGTCGCGGAAAGCAAGAGCGGCGTGGATAATTTTCAGTTCTGGGATTACCCGATGCGGATGCCGGAACTCGAAGCCAAAGAAACGAATCTTTACGACATGCGGCTCGTGCGGCACGAGGACGGCTGGATTTACGGGCTGTTCTGCGCCGAGCGGCATGACGATTCCAAGCCGCAGGATTTGTCGGCGGCCATCGCGCGTTGCGGCGTTGCCCGCACGAAGGATTTGGTGAAGTGGGAGCGGCTGGCGGATTTGAAAACGCCCGCACTGCACCAGCGCAACTGCGTTTTGCATCCTGAATTCGTGAACGGCAAATATGCTTTTTACACGCGCCCGATGGCGGATTTTGCGGCGACCGGCAGCGGCGACGGCATCGGCTGGGGCTTGTGCGACGACATCGCGAACGCGGTCATCAAGAAGGAAAGCATCATTGACCCGCGCTTTTACCATTCGATCAAGGAAGGGAAAAACGGCCTTGGCCCCGTGCCGATCAAAACCGAAAAAGGCTGGCTGCATCTTGCGCACGGCGTCCGCAACACGGCGGCGGGAATGCGCTATGTGCTCTACGTTTTTTTGTGCGACTTGAAGGATCCCTCCAAACAAATCAGCGCGCCGGGCGGCTATTTCATGGCCCCGGAAAATGACGAGCGCGTTGGCGACGTTTCCAACGTGGTGTTCGCCAACGGCTGGGTGGCGCGCCAGAACGGCGACATGTTTATTTATTACGGCTCGTCCGACACGCGCACGCACGTCGCGACGACGACGGTGGAAAAACTTCTGGACTACTGCGAGAACACGCCGCCGGACGCGATGCGCTCAAAGCTGTGCGTTGACCAGCGCTGTGAACTCATCAGGAAAAATCTACCGTTGCTTTGAGATATGAATTTCAAACAAATGGCCGTCGGACTGTTGCTCAGCCTGGTGTGCGGCGCTTGCAGCACAGTCAAGTCGGGGAAATCTAATTCCGATCCGGCACCCGTGACTCCGAATGCTTCCCCGGAAGCCAGGGCGCTTTTAAAGTTTATCTACAGCCTTTCCGGCCAGCACACGCTGACCGGTCAGCATAACTTTCCGAACACGAAGGATGCTTCCACGCTGGCCGCAACCAGTGCTTACGGCAAGGTTCCAGCCATATTTGGCCAGGATTTCGGTTTTGCTGCGCCCGGCGACAAGGACGCTGTCGCCGCCCGCCCGGACATCATCGCGGAGATGCATGCACAAGGCTCGATCATCACCTTGTGCTGGCACGCCGTGCCGCCAATGGCGGACGAGCCGGTCACTTTCCGACCGAGGCGGGGCGATGGCGCGACGAATAATAGTCTCGCCAGCGTGCAAGGCAGACTCACGGATCAACAATGGAACGAGGTGATGACGCCTGGAACTGAACTGTATAAACACTGGTGCGCGCAGGTGGATGTCATCGCCGGATTTCTCAAGCAACTACAGGCGGCGCACATTCCGGTGTTGTGGCGGCCTTACCACGAAATGAACGGCGACTGGTTCTGGTGGGGTGGACGGCTGGGAGAGAATGGAACGAAGGTGCTTTACCGGCAATTATTTGACCGGTTCGTCAACTATCACAAGCTTGATAATCTGATCTGGATTTGGAGTGTGGACCGGCCTGCCCGGGCAGACCGGCAGTTCGTGGACTATAATCCCGGCACCAATTACTTTGATATTGCCGCCTTGGATGTTTATGGCAGCGATTTCAAACAGTCTTACTACGACGACTTGCTGGTGCAGGCGGCGGGCAAGCCGGTTACCCTGGCCGAAGTGGGGCCGCCGCCAACACTTGCTATTCTGGCGCAGCAGCCCGGATGGACGTGGTGGATGAGTTGGGCCGGCAATGTCAGACGATCAGACGCGGTGCAAGCCTTGTTTGATGATCCGCGTTCATACAGCTTAAGCGATCCGGAATTTATCAAGGCGTTTGCCCCAACCCGCGCCGCGTATGGACTGTCGCCATTGAACCCCACCGTGCCACCTCCGGCACAGACCCTTCGTTAGCGGGCTGACGAACACAACTCTCTCCCACCAGCTGTTTCGGAGTTCAGGTTCACTTCGGCTGAATCCGGATCGTGTGCGTCACCGGCACGAAAGCCGTGACGATGGCGTTGGCCAGCGGTTGGCGGGTTTTCTCGGTCAAGGCTGCCGTGGCATCGGCGTCGGCTTTGCCTTCCGGTCCGTGGAAAAGTTCCTTGATCTGCCGGGTTTCGTATTTTTGTTTGTCGGCGACGGCGGCATCCACTTTGGCGAAAGCGGCAGAGAAAGGATTGACTGTGAAGTCTTCCGCGAGATTCACTCCGGTGGCGAGTTGCACGGC
The DNA here is from genome assembly GCA_003455565.1 of Limisphaerales bacterium. GTDB lineage: Bacteria > Verrucomicrobiota > Verrucomicrobiia > Limisphaerales > UBA11358 > UBA11358. The sequence continues at coordinate 15,198 of DMQW01000216.1, read as the reverse complement.
GGAATAATCGTGAGTCTCATCGCCCCACGTCACGGCATAATTTTCCGCCGTGCCACCTTTGACAATCAATTTAAGCCGGTTCAATTCCGTGTTGAACGGCACGAGCGTCATGCCGGAGCGGATGGAATTATCCTTGTCCAATGGCCCGGTGGCACAGAAGGGATAGCGGCTGCTGGTGACGGTCAGTGTATTGTTGGTGAAGCTGTCCACCGTGTGATCAGAACTCGCGGTGGCCTTCCCCGAACGAAGATCCACCATGAAGGTGCCAAGGTCGCCGTCGAGTCCCATCGCTTTCAGAAAAGCGTAGGCCATGACGACATGTCCGGCCCAGTCGGGGTGAACGCCATCTTTGCCGGACACGGCGTAGTCCGCGCCGTATTTCTGGTGCGCGGTGAAACCGGCCGTGAACATCGGCCAGAACACGTCGGCAAAATTTATTTTTTCCTGTGCGGCGATTTCAATGTCCATGTCGCGCAGCCGGCAGAGGTTCAGATTCAATACCTCCACCGGCACGCTGATGTCCGGCGCCCAAGGCGGAACTTTGCCGACACAGCCGGGTGAACCGAGCACGACCCGCGCGCCGGAAGCTTTCAGTGAAGACGCCACTGCGGAGTAATTGTTGCTATACCACTGGCCGTGGGGTTCGGTGTATGGACCGTAACAATGATCGTTCATGCCGTAGCAAAGCGTGGCCATGGTCGGCTGGAAGCGGAGGCAATCGTTGGTCATGCGATGCAGGAAACCTTCGGCAGTTTCACCGCTCCAGCCGAACTGGCGTGTTGAAATTTTCAAGTCAGGCACACAGACGGTGAGATAGGTTTCGATTATGCGCGAATACATTTTCTGCTCCGTGATGGAATCGCCGATGATGGCGAGGCGGTCGCCGGGTTGCAGCAGCAGGCCGGCGGGGGCGGGTGCTTTCTTCGGCTCAAACTTGGCGAAATACGCATCATCCGGCTTCGGCTCAAATTCAGCCGCCGGCAAACTGGGCGAGACCAATGCGGAGAACAAGGCGGTCAGCAAAAATGTGCGATTGAGCTTTGAAAATGAGATATTCATGGTGGTGAAGTTTGAACTGCATCAGGAACGGTCGTCAAGCGACGATTCGTTATGGATGGTTGGCATGGCTGGAATTCACCAACATATGGGTAAGAGGCAAAATGGAAAATTCCGATGACGCCACCAACACGCTTTATCTGGCCAATTCAAAACTGGGTTCATATATCAGCGGCTCCATCAGCATTTTCAAATGTCCGGGCGATTACAGCGATCATGTGCGGACCTATTTCATGAGCCAGGCGGTGGGCACCAACCCCGATCCGCCGGTGGTGGCCATGGACGGCCCGTGACTGGACGGCACCCGCCACCATCTGGCCAACCATCCCTGGCGCACCTATGGCCGATTTGCCGACATGGTGAAACCTGATCCATCCGGTTTGTGGGTGTTCATTGATGAAAACCGATACAACATCAACGACGGGGCGTTTGCGCTCTCCATGACCTTGCCCACGGAAATGATTGACTGGCCCGGCACCTATCATAATTCCTCCTGCGGCCTGGCCTTTGCCGATGGTCATTCGGAAATCCACCGCTGGCTGGACGGGTGCACGCGAGTCACGGCGCGGGTGGCCAGTGGCCCGCACCTCCAGACGCCCAATAATCCCGACATCCTCTGGTTGCAGGCAAGAACTTCGGCGCTTGCTCAATAACGAGCAGGACAATTATTCCAGCCGATTCGGGTAACCGTAGGATAAAAACGGCTTGAACTCGCATAAAATGGCAGCCCAATGCCTACATTTCCGGCCTCACTTCTTCTGGATGAAAAAAGAAAAAATATAAAGTCGAACAAATTACAACATTTTTGTTGACAGAACTCGGGGGGGGGGGGGGGAAAT
>DMQW01000216.1:3182-13116 GCA_003455565.1 Limisphaerales bacterium | reverse complement strand
GGGGGGGGGGGGGGGTAATATAGCGAAATAAATTCACCGCAATTGATGAGATAAATCCTTTGCCGTGATAATCAGTGATTGGGGAAAATGATTGTGGAAAATAAATCAGACGGACATATGGGCGGGAATGAACGCGATGCAAGACGTATCCGCTCAATGCCGGATTTATGCTTATCCGCCGTGCTGTTGGTTTGCCTTGGTTTCCAAGCTGCAACTGGCGTGGCACAAGAGGCCGCTCCCAGCCTGTTGACGACCAACTCCCCCTTTGTGCTTTATTTGGAAAATCCGCCATGGATCAAGGAAATGCGTTATGTGATAAGCAAATTCAATGTTGCTAAATCAGCTTCTGGACAGATATTATCACAAGGATGGATCAATACCACTAATCGGTTGGCAATTCAGCCCAGTGGGATGTTTTTTGAAACACTTAATCCGAACCCAGTGCCATTTACTGAGCCAGCATCTCCAACCCAGCTTCTTGTTCTAGGGGTTTCTGATCGTTATGTCTGGCAGGGGAATATAGACAGTCATCTGTTCGCATTTAGTTCCCAAATTCCCGAAGATGGTGGATCAGAAAATAATCACCTTCAAATCGTTACCAAAGTTACACAACAATGGGATATAAACCCGGTTCGCTACTTTGGATTCCCTGCGCTCCGCAACAATTCGTTTCAACTAGTCGGTCATGATCGGTTTGAGGCTGTTACAATAGCAGATGAACCGCTAGCGGGCGAAATAATGATTGCATCTAATAATCAGGTAATTCAATTGAAATATGGGCTGAAAGGGAATACTAACGACTATACTATGGTGACATATAAGTATGGTGCAGGCAGCGAGTTGCCCAATTATCTTGAACGTAAACAATTGCGCCAGGACGGAAGCAAATATGGCCTTGATTTAACGAATTGGATTGAGGGGGTAAGCTATGGCACAGATTCCGAAATCCAGAAGGGATACGCATATAGTATGTTCTTCACCAATTTTGCTGTCTTTACTCAAATCGTTTTGGAATCCAACGGACAGCGCTATCTAATATCCCAGAATGGAGGAATGAGTTCAGTAAATGAGCGGTTTATCTCGCCTGTATTTGGGAAAGGACATAGCAGAATTGTGACTATTATGTTTCTGATAATTTTTCTTGCCGCAAGCGTGGTTTTTGTCTGGAGAATCAGCCAGCGGACAGAAAATAAAAAACAACCATAAAAAAAGAAAGAAAATGAAAATGAAAAAAAAGCTAATAATAAGTTCAGTTTTGTTAATATTTGTTGCAATTACAGTTGCTATTGGTTCAGAGTGTTGGATAATACAAGCCTATCCTTGCCCTAGCACCCTTGGGGGGCAAACTAATGGTTGTCCGTTGATCAGCGGTGCCGCTTTCCTTGCACAGGGTGTGCCGGCTGGCCAGAATTCAAGTGGGTGGACCGTTCAAACTTCGGATGATATCCAGCATTGTTTATATAATTGTAATGGCACCAACACTTGGGCGTATTGGGGGATGATAAATGATCTTAAAAATGGCACAAACTGTCTCGGTGGTTCTGGTTCCGGGAGTGATGGCGGATCTGGGACTTAGACTATACAACGTCAGCACGGAAAGCACTGCTTTGCCGCGCGATGCATTGGGCCTGACATTCCACTGCTCACCATAAATAGAACATGTAAACTCAATGCAGAATAGGTTTAGAAAAAATCTTATGGAAGAAATATATGTGATCGCTTCGAACGGCTGTTAAAAAAAGCGGCAAAAAATATGTCCCACTAAAATGACAAGTTTGTCATCAGTCGAGTGACGGCATTTGTTTATTATGCGCAATTGGAAGATGATTGTTGTCACGCTACTTGCATTGACTGCCTTAAGCAAGTTATTAGGCCTTATTTATCCTGTTACATTGCTTTCTCAACCAGACTCTTTATTCAAAATAAGCATCTTTTACGTCGTAGCAGGTGCCTGCATTGTGGAGTTTGCTTTATGCTTTTGTATCAGTTTATTGTTTGATGACGTAAAGGCTGCGTGGAGCGTCTTTGCTTTTTCTATTGTGGTGCTGGCTTATAGAATGATGGCCAATATCTATGGTGCTTCCCATTGCCCCTGCTTGGGCAACGTCACACAGTGGTGGCCTTGGTTGGGGCGGCATGAGAATCCGATCCTAACCACTGTTGCCGTCTGGCTGCTGCTGACTTCCGCCTTTCAATTGGTTTTGAGGAGAAAACAGGCTTGAAAATTCCTCCCAACCAATCACCAATTCCGTCAGATTCAGCCAATGCTTTTTCTGCTCGTTCACCGACAATATGCAAGTCATATGAAATTGACAGTGCTGATTGGCTTGATTCTAAACGGTTGTTTTTAAGGGCGAATTATTATCAACAGATGTTGTTGCTGGTGTTACCCGCTGCGCTTTTCTTGCTCTGGGCGGCACCTTGGCGTGCGTTGGAATGTGGAGCTGACGAGGGGATGGAGTTCAGCAAGATGCTTCTATTGCTGCATCACCCGGAGCTTGTCAATCTAGCATGGAACGATCAACCATGGTTTTACTCCCAAGTTTTTGCTTCAATTTTTAGGCTCACCGGTTTCCATTGTGGAATTCCGCGTCTGATTACCTTTGTCATTGTTTTCGCAATGCTTTTGTCCTTTGCACGTCTGATGCCAACCGGTGCCGGCTGGTTGCATTTGCTGTGCGGCTGGGCTTTTTTTCTATGTTGGGCAAACATGCCACAACTGTCTATTTCCGCGATGCTCGAAATGCCGGCTTTTGGTATGGCTACAATTGCGGTGGCCTTAACCCCGCGCAGACAATCAGAATGGCACTTGTGGCGCTTTTTTTGCGTAGGTTTTCTCCTTGCAGTTGCCATTCAAATCAAGCTGACGGCTGCCATTATTTTGCCCGCGCTCGTGGCCAAAATGGCCATTGTTTGGTGGAGGGAAGTCCGTTTCGGACTACAGAATGAATTATTAAATGTGCCATTAGCGATAAGACGATGGTGGATTGCTCCGGTTTTTGGGTTGGGTGTATTTGGCATTGGGTCGGCCCTGATCGTATGGTGGTCGCCGGACTGGAATTGGTCGTTGCTTGTGGGCAACCATCTAGCGGCAGGCGCGACATCGCAGGCCGCCAAGCTTCGATTTGATCCGGCAACGCTCCTAGCGTCTCCCGGCACAGTTGTCGCCGCTCTGTTGAGCTTAATTGTCTTGTGGCGGCAGCACCGCTTGTGTGAATTTGTATACCCGATCGTGTTATTGGTCTCTGTATTGTTGATCCATATCAATCACCGGCCCTGGTGGTATTATTATGAAATTCACTTTGCTGTTCCATTGGCAATCCTAGGCGGCTGGGGAGCGGGTGAACTGCTTCGCCTTTCGCAAGTTGGACCGCCCCAGTCGGAAATGGTGCGCGAGCGTTTTTTCAGTCCAAACACGTCAATGATGGTGGGATCTCTCATAGTCGCACTTTGGACGGGTTTCGAAATGCCGCGCGGTTACACAGATGTTTGGTCTGTGGAGCAACAGCAGCACATAGCTGATAGCGATGAAATCAAGGTGCTTAAAGAGTATCAACCCCAGACAAAATGGGCTTATACACGCCTAAATAATTTGACGGCTCAATCTGGATATGTATTGCCTCCAGAACTTACGGTGCTACCCCAAAAGCGATTTTGGACTGGAGAAGTCACGGAGAAGTTCGTGCTGGACATTGTCAAAAAGTATCAGTGCGAAGTTGTTATTTTAATGCCCCAAGTCGAATTGAAACAGAAAGATTGGAATGATTTTTTGGCGAAGGATTATATGAACGTGTGGTCGGATGCTTATGAATCCATTTTTGTGGCCAAGCGACTTAACCCCACTCCGCCACCAAAAAGAGAAGATATCCTCAAAAAGTTAGGGCTTTGAAAAAACATTCTCTTACTTTCTTTATCGGAATGTATATCAAAAGCAGATGCTGAATGATCTTGGTTATTAGATTTGATTTTAGAGATGGAAATTCAACCCGCAAATTCCGCGTTGGTGCAAACGCTCAAACGCTATATCCGCTTCGGCATTGTTGGCGCAAGCGGAGTCGTGGTGGACATGGGAATTCTCTTTCTGCTTGCCGATCCAAAAATCCTGGGGCTGAATCTGTCGTTGAGTAAAGCGCTCGCTGCGGAAGTCGCCATTGTCAACAACTTTGCTTGGAACGAGCTATGGACTTTTGGCGATATTTCAGCCACCCAAAGCCATTGGCATGCCCGCCTGGGCCGGTTCGCCAAATTCAATCTGATCTGTCTGGCAGGAATTGGGTTGAGCATTTTGCTGCTCAACGCCCAGGTGCGCTTGGTGGCGATGAATGTCTATCTCGCAAATTTGATCGCCATTGTCATCGTGAGTTTTTGGAATTTCGGTCTGAATCTCAAATTTGGCTGGAATAAACCGGCAACGAGGTAACTCTATGCCACAGGAAGGCTTGATAAAATTAATTTCTGCCGCAAACGAAAGCTTCTCGAATTTCACAACTCGCCACCGCTTCATCGTCGCCTATGGGATCATTATCGTCAGTTCCTTGTTCCTGCTGCCGGAGTTAAACGCCGAAATGCGGGGCGACGTGGTTGTTTTTCAGGGCATTGCCAACGACTTGTTCAACGGGACACTGCCATATCGTGACCGCGTGGTGGAATATCCGCCGTATGCCATCCCGATTTTTCTGCTGCCGCGCTTGTTTGGCGAAGCCAATTACCTCGATGGTTTCCTTTCGCTCGCATTTATTGCCGACTGGCTCGTGAAACTATCATTGTTTTCAATCGGCTTCCGTCAGTCCAAAACCGCGCGGGCGCTTTTACCGTTGCTGCTCTACTGTGCCGCCGTTCCTTTCATTCATTTTTTCTATTTGCAACGCTATGACATTTGGCCCGCGCTCATCAGCCTATTGGCCGTCTGGTTGTTTAGTTCAAAGCATTATGTTGCCAGCGGGCTGGCGGTTGCCATCGGTATTGGCGTAAAACTTTATCCTGTTTTGTTCGTCCCGCCGCTGCTGGTTCTGGCCCTGCGTCAGGGTAACGCAAAACGATTCACTGCCGGGCTGGCTTTCGGTCTCTTACCGATGGGATTATTAAGTTTCTATCTTCCCTGGTGGCGGTTTGCCGAGTTCCAAACCGCGCGCGGGCTGCAGGTGGAATCACTCTATGCTGCGGTCGTCTGGCTTGGCAACCTGCTTGGGTTCAACGAAGCTCATTGGACCTACACCAACAAGTGGTATGAAGTGCATGGCCCGTTGGCGACAGCCATTCTGCCGTGGGCGCGCGGGCTGTTTATCGCGGGCGTGGGCGGTTCCACTCTGATTGCCGTCCGGGCGGCGGCGAAGCTTCAAAATGTCTCCGCACCGCTAATTGCCCGGCTGCTGCTGATTCCCCTGCTCGCTTTTGTGGCGCTGAACCAAGTGCTAAGTCCCCAATACATGATCTGGCTGCTGCCGCTGGCGGCGCTGGGCAGTTTGGAAGGAAAGCCTTGGGCGCTCGGTGCAATCTCCTTGGCAACCATGTTGACGCCGCTGTTTTATCCCGTGCCAGACTATTATCATCCGGGGCTGAATTTGGTGGAAACAATCATCCTGTTGTGCCGGGATTTTATTCTAATTGCTGTTTGGGTTTCACTCATACGTGAATCATTCCAAAAGATGCGCCTGAACCTGACCACGAACATTGCTGCGAACGGGGACGAACGCATTTCGGAGACAACAGCCTTGGATTTTGAAACGCATCGTGGAATTGGCGGGTAGTTCACGGCAGCCACACGGCCCGCCAGAATTTTGCGCCGGAAGAAATGTTGTTGGTCACGTTCCACGTCGTGCCGGAAAGAGTGACGGTGGCATTGGAAGTCCACGCGATGAGATTCGTCGAGGTCTGGATTTGATACGGCACGCCGGTCTGGCCTTGCAGTTGGAAGATAAATTTACCGCCAGTCGCGGCGATGGTCTGCACTTTTGGCGCGGCAGGCGCGAAGGTGAAAAGCGTCAATGAATATGGGGGGAACGCGGTGGTGAAATTGGTGCCAGCACCGGCCAAGGAGTTGGTGGCGATGTCCTGCGCGGCGGCGGGGCCATTGGTGCGCGTGGCTTCGTCCTGCGCGATGCCGTAGGAACGCACGGTCGCCGTTGACCAGGGAAAAAAGTTTGTGAGCGTGATCTGGGCGTTCAGGTTCGCGGTGCTGTCCTTGTTGATGACGAGGAGCGAGAGAGCGCCGTTAGCTTTGCGCGCGGCGAAGGTTGAGAGCAAAAAATAATCGCTCGTGGCGTTCAGCACGGTGTCGCCGGGACGCGCGAAGTATTGCATGAGTTTGAAACCATAAAATGTGGGGTAGCGCATGTTGGAGCCGCCGATAATGCCGAGGTCGCCATTGTTGCGCCAGCCGTAGAGCGAGGAATTAAAATCGCCGGCGGTATCAGAACCGTTCCGCAGATCCCACCAGATGAACGCATTGATCTCGGTCTTCATCAACTGCGCGAGGCTGTCGGCGAGGTAGAGGCCGTTGACGATGCTGGTGGATTGCCGGCCCTGATTGCCGGCATCGGCATTGTTTTCCGTGCAGAGGAGTTCGAGGTTCGTTCCCGTTGCGCCGAAGTAATCGGTGATTTGCTGGCGCAGGTCGGCGGCGTCGTTCGCCCAGTTGGCGGAGGCCTGAAGCAAGGTCTGGTCACTGTCATTCTGATACTGCGGATAGACGTGATGAACGAGAAAATCGGGCGTGACGCCGAGGGATTTCAAGGTCGCCAGCACCACGGGCGTCCAGCCGTAGTGCGTGGTGCCGGTGCGGGAATTGTAAATCGGATGACTGGTATAGCCGTTGGCGGAACTGTCCTCGCCGGTGACGACCGGCAAGCCGATCTTGATCGTGGCATCGGCGGTTTTCATCTGCGCGATGTATTGCGCGGCACGGACGGCGTAGGTGTAGGGATCGTGCGGGTTGACGTTCGTGTCCGTTTCCCAAGTGCCGTAACATTCGTTGCCGATTTCCCAGTTTTTGAAATTGAAATGGTTGGTGACGTTGGCGTGGCGCACCCAGGCGGCGGCTTCCTGCGGCGTGCCAGTGCCGTAGTTGACGGTGATCATCGCCTGCACTCGGGCGTTGGTGGCGATGTGGACAAAGTTGTTAAAGGTGGTTCCCCACGCCCAAGTGTTCGTGCCCGACTTGCCGGTGGCCCAATGATATTCATCCGAAAGCGAACCGCCGGGAAAACGCAGGATAGACGTGCCGAGTTCGCTCAAGGCGTTGGAAGTGGAAGTGGTGTCGAAATAACCATCCCAGATAGCGGTGTTCAAACCGAACCAGCGCGCGTCGGCGGCGCGGAGTGTCTGGCTGGCGTTGACGCTGACGTGAATCAGCGACGGCATGGTGGCCGCGAGGTTCACGTCGTCCAGGGAAAACGAGTTGGTCTTGCCATAGGAAGTGAGCTGAAAGTTCAGCCGGTTGAGATTGGTGATGCCCGCCACGCCGAGCGTCCCAAGCGGAAGGTTGAATTGCTTCCAACTATTCGTGGGCAGCGGCGACAGTTGATAACTTGGCCCGTTGCTGGCGCCGAACTGAAGATACACCTGCAGGATCTGTCCGCCGGTGGAATCACCGTTCGCCCAGAAAGTCAGGTAGGCGTAAGGCGCAGGATTGAAATCCTGATGCCAGAACGAGATGGCTTCCCAAGTCGCGCCGTTGAAACTGATTGCGTCTGCGCCGGAATGAACGGGCGAAGTGCTGCTGAAATTATTCGCACCCCAGCTCCAGTTCTGAAAACCGTTGTTCAACTGGTCGGAGTAGAGGGAGAAATTGGTCTGCGCTTTGACATTGATGCCCGCAGAAAACGATAGGGCAATAACATAACCCATCAGACCTTGAAACAACCGTTGAGATAACAACATAGAATATAAGATGCTTTCGGCTGAAACCGCCGCCAAGTCAAATGGAAACTTAACCGGCGGGCCTTAAAAGCAACGGTTGGATCCAGCCGGCGCAATACGCACCCGGCCCATCATTGTCGCGACGCAGTGGTGAGGGGTGCTAAAAAATTATACAAATCCACGTTGCCAGGACTCTACACAACCGCCCCACCACCGCCAGCACCATGCAGAGTTAAAGGTGGACTATAAGTGCTCGGGTTTTTCCACTTATGAACGATTGAATGACCATCAGCAAATGCCAATCCACCCGCTCCACCGTGGAGGCCGGTGGGATAGTCAATGAGATAAGTGGTTGCCGCCGTTGCATTGCCCGCCACCGCGAATGATCCATCGTTGATCGAAACAGGGTTCTCATCCATGAAAACCCACGTGTCAGAAGGACCGGGGCGGGTGAATGAAGTCATCTTCCCATAGGTCAGATACGTCGTCTGACCGGAATTGTAGGCACTTCCGGGCAACCAGCCGCCTTGAACTGGGGCACCGATGGCAGGTGAACCGTTAAGATAAAAGAAGGACCAAGTAGTGCCGACCGCAGAATTCATTGAATAGCTGCGCACATGAGCCTGGTTCCCTGCATAGGTATCTATGTAATTATCCGCCGGGCAATGATAAATGGATCTGCTTGGAAGGTAGGGGGAAAGCAAGGAGTTTGGATCCAACAGCTCGCTCACTCCCGTCGACTTATATTGCTGATCAGCGGCATCAACCGCCTGCTCCATGGTGCCAACCACCCAGCACTTCATTTGCGCCTGCTTCGCAGCACCGGCGCCAAAATAAGCGGTGGTGTAAGGATAATCATTGGGCGCCAAGCAATCGCTGTTGTCACTGGTATACATGTTCCAAGCCAGCGCGATTTGCTTGGTGTTGCTCATGCAGGAAATGCTTTGCGCTTTTTGCTTGGCCTTGGTCAGCGCGGGGAGGAGCATGGCGGCCAGAATGGCGATGATCGCAATCACCACCAGCAGTTCAATGAGGGTGAAACCAGGTTGGCGTGAGCCAGCAGAGGCAACTTCCGAGGTTTGAGATTTTATCTTCATCAGCTTCTACTATTATCGGACTTGACAATCAATTGTTTAGTTTTTTTGTTTGGTGAAAAAGCAGGCGCCAGTTTTGGCCGGCGCCTGCTGTGATTAGATTATTTATTTACAGGCGGCGCGGTTATGGAACCGTGATGGACGAACTGGTGGCCGGCGGGATGGCGTTGTTGCCAGTGTCCGTAGCCGTGACCGTCCAGCTTCCCGAGTCGTTGAGATATAATGTTGTGAACGTCAGCGTTCCATTGACCATGGATGCGTCATTCGGCAATATGGCGCCGGAGTCGGTGCAGGTCAAATGCACCGTATCCGAGACGTTGACGATGTGATAGGTGGCATCCACGGCATTGACCGTCACGTCAACTTCAGAGCCGGCAGAGACGGACGTCGGCGTTCCGGTCTTGCCCGTCGGGGTGCCTGGCGCGTTGGTCTCACCCGGCAGCAATACCTGAAGCTGGCTGAACTGACGTTTGATCAGACGGAAAAAGCCTTGTTGGGCAGCCGGCATGTCGGCGTTATGCAACAATGCCAACCGCTGGCCATTCCCCTGCAAGCGGGTGGGCGTGAGGTCATTCCATGATCCACCGCTCAATGTGCTAATGCTCTGCAGAGCAAAGCCGTTGTCCGGCAGACTCCACGCCAACCAATAAGCTGCATCGGACGGCGTCACGAACACGGCACCCCCATCAACAGCGTTGGTTGTCCAATTATTGGCGTTGACGCCGGCTCCACCTGTGAACACATCATCCAAAGGATTGGCTGTGCCGGTAATCTTGATCTCGGAAAGCACTGAATGCTGACCAATGCCAGCCGTGTTGCCCGCCACGCAGCCAAAGTAAGCCTGAACCGGGGAGGTGAAGAGGGCCGCCGCATCCGCCGGGATAGTGAAGTTGGTGCTTGCACCGCTCGGCGTGGTCATGGTGATGTTGTTCGCGCTGTTGAAAGTAAGTGTCCAAGTGCCAACAGGAGTGCTGTTACCGATG
>DMQW01000216.1:0-2991 GCA_003455565.1 Limisphaerales bacterium | reverse complement strand
TTGGTCTTGTAACGGAAGGTCCAAGAGGCGCCGCCAGCAGTGGTGCTTTCCAAGTCGAGCATAATGGTGTTGGCCTCATTCCAATCCGGGCCGGATTCCGTGCCGGGGCTGGGAGCCAGGAAGATATGGTTCTGATACTGGGCACCGCCGGAACCATCGACACCTTGGGCAACTGTGAATGAATAGCTCACCGGCCCGGATTGGTTGATCCAAGATTGGTCGTTGACCGACTCAAGACTCTCGCGGTTATACGGCCCGCTCAAAGCAAACAGGTTCAAGCCTGAAACGGGCTTGGACAATCCCTTCATCGTTGGATTGGGAATGGCCGCTGCCGGATTGCCTTCCAGCGTGATATCGTCCACCCAAAAGGCGGCTACCCCAGTTTTACCGCTGCCAGTGTATTTTTTGATACCTAAAATATAGCAGGCAGTAACCCCCGGAATTGTGGGATCAACCGGAACATTGACCTTCACCCAGCCATTGCTGGCAGTAGGGGGAAGGTAAAATTGTCCGAGGGTGAACCAGCCACCATTATTCGCGGTGGAACCATATAACTGAATCTGGTTATCCCCACCCGAACTGTTGAAGTTGGTAATTTCAATAGTGGAAACGGACGTGTCCCATTTCACATAAAGGGAGATATTGGTCCAACCCGTCAAATCATAAGGATTTCCGCCCCACGCCTGACCACCAATCCAGCCAATATTAACCCACTGGTCGCCGCCGGAAAAATCATCCACACAATGCAGGGAGCCACCACTGTCGCCGGTGTGGTCTTGCGTGGCGTCATACGCGGTGCCGCCAGACTGCCCGCCCCACCCGTTTAACCACCAAGCCCCGAGACTGCCCGAAAAGCTAAACACATTGGTGGTGGCTTGACCGGCAAAGCAAGAGGCTGCCGCCAGCAGCGCCCCGGCCATCACCGTGGAGGCGATGAATTTTTTTAGTGAGTTTGGATTATTGTTGTTTTTCATATTGATTGGTTTTTGAGGTTGATGTTTTTTTATTTTGGGAGGCGAGGATTTGGGGATTTGGATTTGTTTGTATGGTTGTTAAATCGTGTTTGACACAGCTTGACCTTCATTCCGGTTCCGGGAACTGCGAACTCCAGCAGAGTCCGCCGAACCCCAAAGCCAGTTGAGGGCGAACTGGTGTTTCATAAAAATATAATATCTGGGTTGACTGTTTTTATCATATCACATTTCACATTTATCACAAACTAGAAATGGTATTATGGCGGGAAAATCGCGCTTCATAAACAATGTGTCGGTTTGAATGCTGAAATCATAGCAAAGTTGTATTTTTAGTCATGTCATCAAAACTGGGGACAAGCCGCTTCCAAGTTGCACCGGTTTGGACCACTCGCGTTAATCGCCCGGCACGACTGTCCACATGCCTTTGGGGGCGGTAAGCGTCCCACTCCCAATCGTTTGTTCAATTTTGAGTCCTTCAACGTGGCCATCATTAAACACATAATTGAAGCGGTTCTTGTGCGCTTTATACAAAAGCGCCCCTTGATTCACGCCGTTATTTGAATTGGGATCCTGCGGCGCGGCGGAAGGGTCTATCTGGTAGATATCACCTAATGATTGCGGTCCAAAGCAGGCGCTGGTCCAGATGTTGCCGGCGGATTGCTGGCCGTGGGTGTTTTCACATAGTAGAATGGAACCCGCCGGGTCGCGCACAACGCTTGATTTATAACCTGACGCATCAAAGTTGGCAACCGGGTATTGCGCCAGAACTTGCCAGACGATGCCGACGCCCAACTTGCCAGCCAGATTCAAATTTGGCAGGCCATTTTTCGGGTCACGTTGAAAATCTCCGGTCGGACCTTGAGACGTGCCGGCGCTGACCATGGCATACGAGCGCATGGCCAAATATGGATCGCTTCCGCCCATCCAGCTCACTTTGGGAAAACGATCGGCCGGACATTGCAGAATTTTTGGGGCATCACCTGACAAATAGCTGCCAGCGCTCAAATCCACATCAGAGGCATTGCCGCCAATATATTTGTTGAGCAAACTATCCCATGTCACGGCAAAATGGGGTTGAGTGTAAGTTCCATCCGCCCAGCCGGCCGGCGGCAGCATATCATTGTGATCGATGACAAAAATGGGGAAGCCCAGACCGAGCTGGCGCATCTGGTTCATGCACTGCATCCGCTGCGCTCTCGCCTTGGCACTTGCCAACGCCGGCAACAACATCGCCGCCAAAATGGCGATGATGGCGATGACCACCAGCAGTTCGATTAAGGTGAAGCCAGCCGGCGTTGCGTCGCGCTTGACGCGGCCTTGAGGCGTGATTTGGTTTGAATTCAGGGGAAAAGTTTTCAGGGGAAATGGGTTTGGTTAGCGGTCAACCAGTTGAATGTGCATGTTTTTGGCGATGACATATTTTTTGCCTGCGGGCGGCGGCGGAATCGCCACCCCTGCCGTCGCGGAAAAATCTTCAAAGCTGGCGGGCTTGCGCCGATTTCTCATCAGCCAGCGCAGCAGGCTGCGGTCCAGTTCCTTCAAATCCGGCTCGCCATTCGGCGCGGCGGCCACGACCGGAGCCGCCGCCGGAGTTGGTGTGGCAACCGGTAGGTGATCGGTCTCGGCTTGCTTGACGCTCTCGGGAGAAGACGCGGGCGTTTCGGCGGCGGTCTTTTTGGCTTTGCCGCAACCGGCAAAAAACAAAACGCCGACGACGAGTGCGAGACAAACGGGCGTGCTGGATTGAAACAATGGCTGTTGGTGGCCGGGGGAAATTTTCATGTTTGCAAATGGCAATATCGTGGTTGCGGCAAAATTGTCAGGTTGAATTGTGGTTAATATAGCCCAAGCACCGTTCGCTGCAATGTCCCCAAAAGTGAGGACAAGCCCGGCCGGACGATTTCTGGCATTTTGCACGCAACCAGCCGCCAAAAAAATGCGCCACACCATTTTCATCCACAGTTCCACCCGCGACATCGCCTTGCTGGCGCTGTCCGTGTGGCTCGTCGTGCGCCCC
>DMQW01000038.1 GCA_003455565.1 Limisphaerales bacterium | reverse complement strand
ACCCGCAAGATCAATCATCCTTCCGAAATGCTCAAGAAGGGCGACGAAGTGGAAGCCACCGTGCTAGAAGTGGATCGCGCCAATCAGCGCATCGCGCTCGGCATGATGCAGCTCGAAATTGACCCGTGGGAAAAGATCGAGACGCTCTACAAAGTCGGCGACCTCGTGCAGGGCAAAGTCACCAAGCTCGCCAGCTTCGGCGTGTTTGTCGGTTTGCAACACGAAATTGACGGTCTTGTCCACATCTCGCAGATTAGCGAGGAACGCGTGGAGAAAATCAAGAACACTTTCAAGGTCGGCCAGGATGTCAGCGCCCGCGTGGTGAAAATTGACCGCAACGAACGCCACATCGGCCTGTCAATGCTGTTGAAATAAATACATTAATACCGATCGAGGGATTCCGACTTTACCCCACCCAATCGCACCACTTTTTCATTTCCCGCTGCTGAATCGAACCATGGTCGCCATTTTGGTTTTATGAGAAACTGTGGTGCCTGTGATGCTGCGTAAAATATTTTCCATTCGGGCGCAGGGGCACTCCGGCCGCAAATTGCAGCAGTCGTCCGGCATACGGCTTGAGCCGGAACCTCTCCGGTCCGTTTTCCGTGAAACGCTGGGGTGCCAGCATCACCCGCCCGTTGGCACGCACCGGCCTCATGCGTAGCGAGCGGGGCTTGGCGGCAAGGTGTCAATCATATCTTGTAGCGCAAAGTAAGTGCGGACAGTTTCGCGCAGTAGTCGCGCGGCGCGGCTGCGGAGTGAAAGCTGTCCGCTCTCACGATTGGCAAGCCAACACAAAGGCGCGCAGTAAAACTTTTTTGTCGAGTCGCGTAGCGACGAGGTTTCTTACGCCGCCCCCGCGCGCAGAAAACCGTTGAACGTCGTGGCCGGGTGGATTGCAAGCGCGACATTCGAGCGTGATGCGATGTTATCCGCGCGCGGGGGTAGCGAAAGGCACGCCGAGCGGGACGTTCGGACTAACCCATGAAGGCGTGCCGGTGGCCGGAACAGTCGGCGTTAGCCGACTGGACGGGCATGAGCGTCGGCGTCCGCGCGCGGCCACGACATTCGACAAGAGAAAACCGTCGCTGGTTGCGCGTTCATAATTTGTGAGCGCGGCGAACACTCATTGCATTGCGGACGGTCACGGTTGCGGTTGCGTCACGCCTTTACGAGCGTTTTGACGCAGAAACTATTGAGACTTTCACCGGCGGCAAGGGCTTTGGCGGCAAGGCGGTGGTGCATGGCGGGTTCAACGCGCAACACAAATTTGCCGCTGAAATCTTTTTTCCCCAGCGGGTCGGGCATGGCGTGGCCGTCCGTGTGAATGAGTCCAACCATTTCCTCGACGGCCTGACACAGTTCCGCATACACGCGCGCCTCGTCGCCGCCGTGAACGCCGCCCGCCATGATTTCCGGGCAGCGGCCAATGAAGCATTGATCCTCGTCGCTCCACTCCACGAATTTCGCGTAGTGCGCGGCCTGGGCTTTGATTTGCTTGCGTGTCATAAATTTATTCTTTCACCGTTTTCAACGCCTGGCGCACGTCGCGTTCCTGATAATGCTTGGCGTCATCGCCCGCGCCGCCGCTGATTGTCACCCGCAAACCTTGCGGATGCGTAAAGTTCCGATGGCTGCCCTTGCCGCCCCGGTTCACAAACCCGGCTTTTTCCAAGTCGGCAATCAGTTGTCGCAGTTTGCGCGGCATTTCAGTATCAAAGTAGTATCACAGAGGTTTGCCGTTGTCAATGACGTTCAAATCAGCCGAGCGACGGCATTTTTTTCACGGCGGCGCGAAGTTTTTCGAGTTCGTGATGCGGGTATTTTTGATGCTCCCGCTCGGTCTTGTGGCCGGTGAGTTTCATCCGTAATTCGGGTGAGACGGCAAATGGAAATACTCGAACAACGACGGCAAAGGCGATCCTTCTGGTGGGGCACGGTAACAACGGCAAAGACCTCCTTAAAATGCTCACCAACGATCAGTTGGAGGATACTTCGGCGATTGCAAATACGGGAATTTGGATGGTCGAAGAGCAGCGCAGCGGCCATTTCAAGCTGGAAATGTTCAACGATGCTCCCTATAAAAGGAGTGGGGCCGGGGCTCCTTAGTTATCGCGAGTTTCCGAGGCCGCCGTAATGGACTGGATGGTTTGTCACACGGTTTTGATTTTATTAAAATTTCGGCCGATGCTTGGCTACAGCTTCGATCCGACTGCGCACATGCATTTTCTGACAAATGTTTTTGACGTGGGTCCGCACCGTTTCTGCCCCGATATCCAGCTTGCCTCCAATTTCCTTGTAAACAAACCCCATAGCCAACAAGTCGAGCACTTGCTGTTCGCGGGGCGATAAGTTGTCGGCTTCTTCAAAAGAAGGACCTATCAGGTGAAAATGTTGTATCACCTTGCGCGCAATGTGGCTGGAGATTGGCGCGCCCCCCTTATAAACGTCTCGAATGGATTCAAGCAACTGATCCGGTCGGCTGGACTTGATCAGGTAACCATTGGCGCCAGCTTTTAGAGCGCAGAAAATTCTTTCACTGTCTTCATAGACCGTGACCATGATGATTTGCATGGCCGGGATAATTTTCTTAATTTTGGCCACACATTGAATACCGGACATGCCCGGCAGCTTGATGTCCATGAGAACAACGTCTGGTTTTCTTTCCAAAATCTGCGGCAAGGCATCCTCTGCGGATGCAAACGCCCCGAGGCATGTTATATCCGGTGCCGTTTCAAGAATCTGAACGAGTTGCTCTCGCAATCCTCGATTATCCTCCACAACAATAACTGTCTTTTTCATAAACTGCAGACAAATCAATCTTTTGATTCTACTTATTCTGTCATTAATCTGCCAGTGGCAATTTTATGTAATTTTTGTAGACGGCCTGAAAATCAAACACATACGAACCGTTGTTCCATGTCCAGGTTGGCTCTCGATAATACAACTGCCGCCGAGGTCTTCCAGCCGCCGCTTCATGTTGGTCAACCCGTTGCCGGTGAAACTGCCGCTTGGCTGGAAACCACACCCATTATCCTGAACCGAAACAGTTAGCAAATTCTCATCAAACGTCACATTAATGGAGACTTCAGAAGCTTTGGCATGCTTGATCACGTTATGAACCGCCTCCTTCACAGCCATGCTGATGTTATGACGCGTTTGGCTGGAAACAGGAACTTCACGCGACAAATCCAGCATGTGAAACCGGCACCGAATTTGCGTCCGCTCACACATTTGGTTCACCGTTTGGCACAAATAGTTTCCCAAGGCGTCCAGGTTGTCGTTTTCGGGATTAACCGCCCAGACTGTTTGGTAGAGTGCAGAAACCAATTCCCGGGACATCTGGGAAATCTGATCGAAATCGGCACGTGCCTTTTCTGGAAAGGTCGGATTATCCTGAGACATCGCGCTCAACAGGGATATTTGGGTCACCCGCGCTCCCAGATCGTCATGAATGTCATGAGCGATGCGCAGCCGTTCCCGCTCCAACTCCTGCTGATTTTTGAGTTGCAACATCACACGCCGCATTCGATGCCAGACCAAATAGCGATTGGCCCCCAATGCAGCAGTGACGATTACGATGAAAACCGCGCCCCAAAACCAGGGCATTCTCCAATAGGGTTGCGGCACAAAAACATTCAGTGAAGTTTCAACCCCGGTTGGAATTCCCATGATATCCACCCCCTCAACATGAAATTGATAATTTCCCGGCGGCAAATTATTATATTCAACCAAAGTGCCGCCCCCGCCGCCGATGCTATACATTTCGTTCCATTCGACCACCAGACGGTCGCCCGGAGTAACCTTGGGCGCGACGTCCAACGGGTTGTGCCATTCGGCGTGGCCAATTCGATCGTCATCCATGATCGCAAATGCCTCCTGCTCGGGATGCTGGCCAAATTTTACGATCCTTGCCATGCTCGGGTGGACGCCGTCTCGCATCCAGCCTCCCGAGAGTTGATTCGTAACGTCATGATAGGGTTGTTCCTTAAATGGAGACTGAATCAACACCACAGATGGCAGACTATCAGAAGACTTTGACACCACTAAATTATCCACCACATAAATGCCCACTGTGGACGGTGGCCCGGCAGAGGAGATAACGACCATTAATCTGGAGACATGTGACGGCACAGTGAGCATTTCCCGACGATGAGTAAGAGCGGAACTAATCAGGGATCCATTCCAACCCGCACTCTCACCACTAACTTGCCAGCTTTTTTGACTTAATAAATCTCCTGAATCATCAAAAAAACGAATGGATAGAAACATTACACCATTCTCATCCTGCCAGTTGTTGTCATATCCTTCCAACTTGTGGCGGATCCGAAGAGGGGCCTGCATGGAATTAGAACGGGGCCCGAAACCAAACACAATATTCTTTGGAAACGATCCTAAACTCAAGTTCCCGTTGCGAAGCAACCGCACAGAATTACCATTCACTGTTACCGACTGAATCTCAAGTGCATTGGTTGCCTGACTGGCTAGTAAATGTCGTGCCGTCAATAGATACCCGATACAGAGCGTCAAAATCACCAATTTTGGTGTTTTAGCCCTTTTTTGTGTGCCCCAGTTAATTATGAGACCAAATTTTTGAAAAAGTGGCGGACACATTTGGTTTCTGATTTTGGTAGACATTGATCAATCCCTGCAAGCGGAGCCAAGTTTGCACGGTAGCCCGCCACAATGTGGCGGGTCTGGGCTGAGGGCAGTTCGTTATTTTTCTAATCATAGCTGCGAACCGACAAATCTGCAACCGGAAATTGGTTTGGCGTTTCAAACAGCACTGCAAAACTGGGTTTGTCTCGAAAAAGTGGGCTACTGCGGATTGCCTTAGGGAAGCGCTGATTTAATC
>DMQW01000279.1:9256-9430 GCA_003455565.1 Limisphaerales bacterium | reverse complement strand
GTGCGGAAGTTTGCCTTCATGCGGCATAGTTTCCCACGCCGGATAAAACAGCGACGACGAGCCAAGCCACGTTTCCAAGTCCTGTTGAAAACTTTCCTGTGTCCTCAAGTTTTCCGCGACAAGGACGATTGGCCGGTTTGGAAAAAGTTTCTGTAAAAGCGCGGCGAAGAACGG
>DMQW01000279.1:8400-9022 GCA_003455565.1 Limisphaerales bacterium | reverse complement strand
GGCGCGGTGACGCCGGGACAAGCCAGCGTTCCGCCCGGCTCCAGTCGCCGGGCAACGGTTTGCCCGGCGGGAGTTTTCACCATGTCAGCGAACAAGCTGCTCGTCGTCTTGCCTGATAAATCTTGCGCCAAGCGGTGGGACAATCGCAGCGAAAGGCCGCTGCGTCAAGCCGCTGCCGACCACCAACAAATGAAGGGATAAGTAGCCAGAATTGTCTGGCCGTCAGTCAGGCTGGCGCAGGTCAAGTTTTCCCCGTGAGGGTAAAGCTATTCGATCATATTTGACTCGATACCGGTTTCATCACTGGTGCCGATGTCGAGGATGCGATCCCGCAGCCCGGGTTGCATGGCTTGCAGGAAGATGTCATGCACATGTCGCCGGACAATTTTTGAAATATGCTGAACTTGGGAGGCTCATGACTTGGGGTTGACGGTTTTCAATGAATTCGGGTTCAGGCTAGACTGATTGGCTTTGCTCATTCGCTCGGCAACCGTCATTGGATCAACCTTCATCAGTCGCAACTTCACCAAGGCTTGCAACCACGTAATTGGATCCCGGAACATCCGCACTTTTTTTCCTTCCTTGAAGGAACGCGAGCGGTAGTTCACCGGCAGTTCAACCG
>DMQW01000279.1:7668-8230 GCA_003455565.1 Limisphaerales bacterium | reverse complement strand
GTAGTTCACCGGCAGTTCAACCGGGCGATAACCTTTGCGGATAAGCTTGATAAGTAGTTCAAAATCGAAGTCAAAGCGGTTGCATTCAAACTCCAATGCGTAAAGACAGTCGCGGCGAAAAACTTTAAACATCGTAAAGGGATCCCGCAGCCGCTGAAAAAACAAGACATTGATGAGGGTGGAAAAGAACCAGTGGCCAAAATTGACGAACAAGCTCAAGCCATGCTGGCCGGTGAACTGCCGCATTTTCCAAATGTTATGCCCGCCGTGCCGAGAGCCGAGCACAAAGGCAGTGCGGCCGGTAACGAGCGCTTCCAGCAAGGCATCATAGTCCTCCAAATCATACTCCAAATCCGCATCCTGAATCAGCACATAGTCGCCGGTGGTCGCCTTCAAGCCGGCGCGCACAGCATGGCCTTTTCCTCGCGGTTGATCTTCGAGAATCAGTTTGACGCGCGGATGATCTCGATAGCTCAAGGCGCGTTCCCGGGTTCCATCCATTGAGTTACTTTCCACGACGATGATTTCCAGTTGCAGATCCGGCAGCTCTTTCAACAAAAGC
>DMQW01000279.1:0-7468 GCA_003455565.1 Limisphaerales bacterium | reverse complement strand
GTTTCACCTCGTTAAAGGCGGGAACCACCACGGACAGCACCGGTTGCGGGGTCACCTCCGATTTGCGCGAAAAAACCATCATGCCGCTGGCGACAATCTGCCGATGCTTGAGTCTCATCTTGCGCGGCATCAGGCGGGTGATGAATGTCAGAAATGGTGTTACCACGGGAACCGGAAAACGCTCAAAATGCATTTTTACATAATCAAAGCTCAGGATTTTCCAGCCCGACTGGACGATAACATCACGGAAACCAGATTTGGCCAGCGCGGTCTGGAGTGTCTGCCGGTCAAAATAAGTCAGGTGTTCCGTTTTGAACTCCATCCATTTCTGTTTCATGAACCGGGCGGACCAGGAATCAATGGACGGGGTGGCAACGAACAGCGTGCCGCCGGGTTTGAGCACCCGATGGATCTCACGCAGAAAGACCAGCGGGTCGCGGATATGTTCGATGACATCGGAAAGCACACAGAGGTCATACTGTTCCGCCGGAAATTGGGCCTGCGCCAGTTCGCCACTATGCACCTGGCCGTTTTTGAGCCGGCGGCGCACCTTCTCGCAGGCGGTAGGCGAATATTCAACGCCGGTCACTAGCCAACCTTCGTCTTCCGCCGCAACCAAAAAGTCGCCGTCACCACAGCCGATTTCGAGCAACCGACCGTATTGCAAACCGGAATAGCGCCGGGTTTCCGCAAGGTAAAGCCGAGCCGTGGCCTGCTTGATTTCGCTGACTGCCTGACGTCCAGTTTCGGTGTCGCTGCCAAGAAAATAATTCGCATCATAGATTCGGGTCAGTTCATCATCACTCGGTTGCGGATTCAAAAACATCAGCCCGCAATCATCACATCGCACGACTCGGTAATCAGAAATCGAAAACAGGTAGTAAAACCTCGCCCCCTTGCAGACGTGGCAAGTTTTCACGGCCTGTCTTTCGGTTGCTGGATGATTGGTATGGCTCATGGTCTTCAATTGACGGTGCTGGCCTGATTTTTCGCCGCACCATTGACGCAAATGAGGCTTATCATGACCAGCATGATGACCGCGCCGGTGGAAATCCAAAAAAGTGCGCAGGCCAGCCGCCAATGACTGGGCCTGTAGGTGAACTGGACATGGTAATCTCCCGGCTGGTCAAGATAGATGCCCTTGAAAGCGCAATTGACGGTAAGAACCTCCCTGACTTCCTTGTTTGCTGTTGCCGTAAAATCTTTTGCCTGTCCCTCGGTCAGGCAAACCACGCCGGCGGAAGGGACGTGAATATCAAAGGCGGTTGAATTCGGACGAAGAAGGTAGTTGGTGGCCGACGTCATGGTTGGTTTCTGCGCGGCTTTCAACTGCCGCAAGCGGGGTTGTTTCGCCATCGCCTCTGCGGACAAGGCGATGAACGGCTGCCTGCCGTTTTCCAAGAGGTGGCGGATGAATTGTTCATTGTCGTTGTCGGACACAATGTTGTCCGAAAAGAATGCCCTTGGCCATACCTGCAAATTTTCCAGAACCAAGAAATCGCCCCGGTCGGCAATGCGGAACCCCGGGTTATTTTCAACTTCGGTTCCAGAACCAGCCAGCAGATACTTGACGTTTAGCAAGTTCAGAAGCGGCTGCGCCTGCACGGCGTTCGTCACTTCAAGCTTCCAACCTCCGATCAAATTCATGCCGGGGAAATTCCGGGCAAGGTTGATGAACTGGCTATTGCTCAATGGGGCGCACGAGCGGATATCTTCGAGTCCGTATGCTGCGGAGTAATCGCCAAAGAAATTCCGCCCCAGTCCCACCACGCGAAACGGACCGGATTTATCCGTTTGAATCCAGCCAACGGCGCGGCTGGGGGCATCCAGAACTGCCCGCGGTCCAGGAATCAGCAGCAGATCCTCATCGCCGCCGTGATAAAGCGCGAAGCGGTATTGGGGGATTAATCCCAGAACAACAATACCCGCCCACCCCAGCACGGGAATCCGGCTATAGCGGCTCTTCAGGAACAAGAAAAGCAGCGGCGCGCCTATCGCTCCCGCCGCCGCATAAAGAAAATAATTCCCGGGCACCGGGCGGGACATCATGCCGAAGGCATACGCCAGGACGATGATGACCTCGAAGATCATCGCCATCCCAAGAAAGACATACGCCGCGCGGCGGAAATTATCCTCGACCGCCAAGCACTTGAAACCGTAAGCACTTTGAATGGTCAGATGAATGACCAGCAGATAGGAAAAATCGGTGTAGACATGGCCGACCCGGTTCAACAGAGGAACGGCTTCGAGAACAAATGCCGGCACTCCTCCGAACACACATCCGCCCCACAACACGATGGCACCGCTGTTGACCCAGAAGAAAGATTCGCCTTTTAGCAGCGACCATTTCCAGGCTGAAACGA
Source organism: Limisphaerales bacterium (assembly GCA_003455565.1). GTDB lineage: Bacteria > Verrucomicrobiota > Verrucomicrobiia > Limisphaerales > UBA11358 > UBA11358. Next base: position 5,105 of record DMQW01000279.1, on the reverse strand, counting down.
CGCAGCCTACCAGAACCAGCAGACTGGTTCCCGGCGCGATCGCATTAAAGGGAATGGTTTTCACGAGCAGGCAATAAAAAAAATCGTCGAACAAGCCCAGCAGACACTTGAGTGGAAGCTGAACGGCCTGGATTTCCGAATGGGCAGAATAGGAATTTTGCAGCGCACCCAAAAACGACATCCAGGTCGGCGCGGTAAGGCCTAAAAACAAGAGTGTGCCGACAGTCATGCGCCCCAGCACCCTGGCCGAACCGGCCAAGGTGCGGCAACGGACGCAGGCGCAGGCAAGCGCTGCCAGATTAAGACCTCCGATCAAGTCCACCGCCACCTCGATGTGCCCGGCGTTAAAGCATGCAAAATTGGCCAGCAGCCAGACCACCCCCCAACGGTTATGCCGCTCCGATTGCAAGTCGAGCCACGCCAGCGCGGAGAGCAGAATCCACGGGGCATAGCAAAAAACAAAAAAGGCCGGGTGGTTGTTGATGTAAAAAAAGGCACCGCTATACGCGGCCAGCACAGCATACAGCAGCGACAATGGCCAGTTTCCTAAAAGCCGCAGAATGAGCAGCCCAAAGCCGGCGCAAAAGAGAAGTTTGGCCGTGAGAAACTTGATGTCCCAGGCCCCTGCGGATCCGCGTCCAAGGATGACGATCAGTTGCAATGGATCGCCCAGCATGGAAACCGCCTGCCCGATGAGAGTGTCACCCGCGTGGCTGTATCGGTTCCACAGCGGAATCTCCCCATGCTCCAGTAGGCTGCGCGACTCAACAAATCCGGCTGGGACGGCCCAGAGCATCGTCGCCCAGGTATCGCTCCCATGGGAATACATTGGCTGGGCATAATCCCTTATTTCCGGAAGTTGCGGCCATCGTTCATAAACCATCGCCCCCCCGACTCCCACGGACGTGGGGGAAACATAGCTCCTGCCGCAGAAAATGACCGGATAGCAGTTGATGATGACTGCCAGCAACGAAACCAGCCAGATGGCCAGCATAGGGTGTTGCAAGGCCCGTCCGAAAATCCAGTTTGCCAAACCAGTTTTCAGAGGTTCGGGTTCCAGTGCGGGACCAGGCTTGGTGTGAATCACTCGCATTTTCATATCCCCCCCGGCAGCTTTACACGAGAGAGCGGTGAATTGGTCCGCCAGCCGCTGGCAACGGTCAACGTCATCTTTTCCGATGGATTGACGGGGATGGAATCGTTTGACGCATCATCCAGCAGCGTGAGACTCGTGGCGTGCTGCTGGAGCAGATAGCCCAGCTTTTTTCCCCAAGCGATGGAGTAAGGTTCGTCCAGCCACCCGGACGGCCCGTTCGGGGCCACCGGTGGATCGACGGGCACCCGCGCACCCGTGGACGGCGGGGGAAGTTCCCCGACGACCCAGACGCGATGACCGGCGCGGAGCGTCGCCTCCACCCGTTCGAGCACCGGCCCGATGGCATCGGGCGTCTGCAATTGTTCCTTGATCAAGTCGTAGCGGAAAAACCGATAGTCCGCAATCGGTGGCAGGGTCGTCCATTTTGCCGCGCCATGATAATAAAAATTGAAGGTCACGCCGTAATACCACGGATGAACGATAATCAGATCCTCCGGCGCGGCGTTCCCGGCGACCTGTGCGGCGAGCCGGTCGCCGTTCGTCTGCCGCCAGCGCAAGGCGGAATACGTCGTGGACGAATACACCAGCGCAAACAAGGCCACCGCCAGCACACCCCTCCTCGTGAGGGAATGCACGCGAGGAAAAACCGCGTCGCCACACACCGCCGTGAAACACAGAACGGGAACGTAATACCAGACCTGGGTCGGCAGTCCTGTCAATTTGATAAACACGCCAAAGCCGGCCATTCCCAGTGCCAAGGCGATGGAGCCAAACAACGGCAAGTCAGGCTGCCCGACCGCTCCCTCCTGCAACGCCTTGATAAAAACCCGGCCGACGCCAAACACCACCGCCAGGACCACCACCACCGTCCACACGCCAAAAAAATTGTCGGCCAACTGGCACAGGCGGCTCAGGGCGATCGCCTGGTTGATGCCGGTTTTGCTCACCAGCCACCACGGCTGGGCGTCATGGATGGGCTGGAGATAGGGCACTAGCGACAAAGCCGCGACAAAACCGATGCCTAAAATCCCGGCCAGCTTGGGAAACTGGCGCTGGCGCAGGCTCACAACCACGCCGGCCACGCAGACAGCCAGCAGGAAAAATGCGTTTTGATACAACGCCTGCACGCTGGCGACTGCGGCCAGGCCCGCCAACAATCCGCGCCGCCAGCAGGGTTTCTCGATGAACCGCCACAGCAGGCCGATGGTCAACATCATCAGCGCGGTTCCGAACGCATAGGCGCGCATCGAATCGCCATAACGGATCACGACCGGATTCAACGCCGCGAGCGACAGCGCCAGCAGCGGCAGCCCCCGGCCCATCATCCGGCTGGCGAACCAAAAAGACGACAGCAAAAACAAACCCACGCACAGCCCCAGCACCCGCAGTCCCATGTCGGTGTGTGCCCAACCCAGCGCGGTCCACGCTCGGATGACGGCGGGAAACACCACGGGGCAATGGTCGTGCATCAATCCCCAGACGATTTCCCTCCATGCCGGCAGCCCGGCGATGTTCACCAACCCCACTTCGTCACGCCACAGTCCGCCGGCCATGGACAGCGAATACAAGTGCAGCAGCACCGCCGCCGCGGTCATCGCCAGGGCCGTGAGCCAGCAGGCTTGCTGCTGGTTGATTTTGGGAAGTGGCGTCTTCATGACCGTTCAGTTCCTTTCAACAGGACGGGGGCCGCCCGGCCGGCGCTGGAAAATTTCCAGCGCGCTGCCATGGGCTGCGGGATAACGGGCGACGAAGTTGGTGCCGAGGACGATGATGGTGTTGGTCGGGGAAACGATGTCCGTCATGCCGACGAGCGTGTAGTTCGTTTTGTAATTGTCCCACCAGTTGAAAAGGGTTGGATCCGAATCCGGGCGGCGGCCCGAGGACAGGATGTTTCGGGCGTAGATGATGAATTCAGGCTGGCGCGTCTCAATGTCGCCGATCATTTCACGCTGCATTTTCAAGGCGAACGGCTGCGGCTCCATCAGGGCGTAGGTGTAAATATAGCCGGTCGCCGAATGGCGGCGGGCGAGAAAATAAATCTCCGGTTCCGAGCCGAGAATCGCCACACGCGCGGTGGACGGAGAATTTTCGTTGATGAACTTCGCGACGATTTCCGCCTCCGGCAACGGGTCGGCACCGTAAAGTTTTCTGGCGAGGGCTGGCATCGGCAGTTGAAACCAGACTTCCGCGCCGGTCAGAATCGTCACCGCCACGACCAGCGCGTAACTCCACGACGGCCAGTCGCCGAGCGGGGAGGTTCTATTGCCCCACCATTGGCGCAGGCCGCTGACGGTTGCGCCGGCGAGCAAGGCCACTGCGGGCAGCGCGATGAGAAAATAATGTTTCCGAAAATAAAAATCCGGGCAGACCGCCAGCGCCGAGGCCGCGCAAAAACCGAGGAACCAGCCGCGCGAATTTTTCCAGCGCACGTCGAGCCAGACCAAAACCAATCCGCCCGCCGCGAGGAGCCAGAGCAAAATTCCGGTCGTGATGACCCAGGTGATGCTGTGCCAGAAAAGTTGCGGCGCGTATTGGATGGGCATGATTGATGCGTATTCACGGGCGTAATCAATCGTCCAGAACTTGAACTTCGCGAACACGCCCGCATGCCAGAGCCACAGGCAGCACAAGCCCAGCGGCGTCAGCATGGAAAAGCCATAGACCGCCACGGACACGAGGCGTTTGCCGAAAGAATCTTTCGAGCAAAAAAATTTGCCGCACGCAAACGACAATCCCGCCCACGCTGCGATGATGACCGCGTGTTGCTTCATCAGCACCGCCGTGCCGAACAGCGCACCGCTGGCGGCGAGCGCAAACCAGCTTTCTTTTTTCCGGAAGCGCCACATGAGGCACAAACCCGCCGTCACAAAAAAGGCGCAGAAGTGCGTTGCGTGACCGGCGAGGCCGAGCATTGACGGACTGGCCGCGAGCACGGCGTAACTTGTGGCGGCAACGACGCCGGCGATTTCATCGAGAATTTTTTGGCCGAGCCAGAACAGCATGAGCGCCGTCGCCGTGGTCAGCAGCAGCAGGCCAAAATGAATTCCCGCCGGGGTCTGGCCGAATAGCTTCATGATAACGGCGTAGGCCAGATACGTTCCGGGAAATTTCATGTTGTAGGCCAGTTCGTAAGGCGGGATTCCCTGAAGGATGAGCTGGCCCGCGTAGGCATATTCGCCCTCGTCGCGTTCGAGCGGAAAATTCAGCAGCCGCAGCCGCGCGACGGCGATGACCGCCAGCACCATGAACATGAACCACCACGTCCAATGCCGTTGGAACATGCGGGAACAAACTTCAGGCGGCGTCATGCGCGAGCATTGGACAAAAACCCGCCAATAAATTCAATGTAATTTGCCGGAAGGTTTAATTCCGATCTTAATCCTAATCCTAATCGTAATCTCCAATCCTGAATGATTATGATTAAGAACAAGATTAAGATTGAGACAAGAGTTGCCGGTTTCAGTTGACCCGCCTGCGCTTGTCCGCGAAAATTTTTTGCGATGGCTTCGCCAAATCTGTTTTTAATTTTGCCATTCGCGCTGCTGCTCGGTGCGATGGCGCTCGCACCGGTATTCGCGCCGCGCTGGTGGTTGAGGCATTACGCCACAGTCGCGCTCGGCCTCGGCGCGTTCATGGCGGGCTGGTATTTTCTGGTTTTGCGCGACACCGCGAGCCTCGGCCATGTGGCGCATGAATACATCAGTTTCATCGCGCTCGTCGGCTCGCTGTTCGTCGTTTCCGGCGGCATTCACATCGGCATCAAGGGCGAGGCCACGCCGCTGGTCAACGTGATTTTCCTGCTCGTCGGCGCGGTCATCGCCAATGTTTTTGGCACGACCGGCGCGGCGATGCTGCTCATCCGTCCATGGATCCGGATGAATAAATACCGCGTCACAACTCACCACATCGTTTTTTTCATCTTCATTGTCGCCAACGTCGGCGGCGGCCTGACGCCCATCGGCGATCCGCCGCTGTTCCTCGGCTATCTGCAAGGCGTGCCGTTCTGGTG
>DMQW01000129.1:6687-13467 GCA_003455565.1 Limisphaerales bacterium | reverse complement strand
GCTCTGATTAAATCAGCGCTTCCTTAACGCCCGCCATGATCGTCAACCGATCCCGTTCCTTCCGGCTCATTTTCAATGTCTCCATGTTATGGCCGGGATTGCTACCGCAACCCCGCCCAAAAGGGGACATTTCTATCGAGTTATCATGGGGACATTCTCATGGAGTTCCGACAACCCCGTTTGCGCAGTTGAACTTGCCCCGCGCATCAGGTATTTTCTTCCAACTATGACGTTGACGGAAAAAATTCTCGCGCGCGCGGCTGGCAAGGCCAAAGTCCAGGCCGGCGACAACATCTGGGTGAACGCGGACGTGCTCATGACGCACGATGTCTGCGGGCCGGGCACCATCGGCGTGTTCAAACGCGAGTTCGGCCAGACCGCGAAGGTCTGGGACAAAAATAAAATTGTCATCATCCCGGATCATTACATTTTCACTGCCGACTCGAAGTCCAACCGCAACGTGGACATTCTCCGCGAATTCGTGAAGGAGCAGGACATCCCGTATTTTTACGACGTGATTGACGACCCGAACGGCCACTGGCATTTCGACGCGTCGAAGGGAATGTTGAACCGCCAATACGGTTCGCGTTACGCGGGCGTCTGTCACACGGCGCTGCCCGCGAAAGGCCATACGCGGCCGGGCGAAATTCTTTTCGGCACGGACTCGCACACCTGCATGGCGGGCGCGTTCAACCAGTTCGCCACCGGCATCGGCAACACGGACGCGGGTTTTGTGATGGGCACGGGCAAATTGCTCATCAAGGTTCCCGAAACAATGCACTTCCGGCTCGAAGGAAAATTGCAGCCCGGCGTGATGGCGAAGGACATCATCCTGCATTGCATCGGCGAAATCGGTTTCGACGGCGCGACCTATCGCGCGTTGCAGTTCGACGGCGAGGGCGCGCTCAATCTCTCGATTGACGACCGTATGACCATCGCCAACATGGCCATCGAGGCGGGCGGTAAGAATGCGATGTTTGAATTCGATTCGCGCACGGCGGAATACGTTGACTCGCGCGTGAAATTAAACGGCACAAAATCCACTTACGAACCCGTCGCGCGCGACAAGGACGAAAAGTTTGTTTACGAACTTGTCGTGGACTTGAGCAAGCTCGAACCGACGGTTGCCTGTCATCCTGATCCGGGCCAGCGCAAGAAGGCGAAGGACATGGACATGAAGCTTGATCGCGCGTATGTCGGTTCCTGCACTGGCGGCAAGACGAGCGACTTCGTGGAATTCGCCCGCGTGTTGCGCGGCAAGAAAGTCGTGATTGATACTTTTGGCGTGCCAGCGACGCCGGAAATCGTGCGCGATTTGCAGTCCACATATTGGGGCAACATAACCATCTGGGACATCCTCGTGAACGCCGGCGTGCAGATGACGGAAAACGCCGGGTGCGCCGCGTGTCTCGGCGGCCCGGTGGACACGTTTGGCCGCATCAACAAATCCGGCATCAAGTGCATCAGTGCGACGAACCGCAATTTCCCCGGCCGCATGGGGGACAAGGAATCGCAGGTGTTCCTCGCGTCGCCGATGACGGTGGCGGCGAGCGCGTTGACCGGCAAAGTTACCGACCCGCGCGAGTATTTGGGGAATTAATTCGAAAAAATGGCAAATGAGCCGCGAAGAAAAATTGCTGGAACGGCTGCGGGATTTTCGGCGCGACCAAGGCTGGGATTTCGGCGAGCTTTGCGGCTTGTTGCAACGGCTTGGATTTGAAATGAGAATTTCAGGCAGCCATCATTTCTTCAAGCGCGCTGATTTGCGGGACATTATCAATTTGCAACCGCAGTCGGGCTGTGTCAAACCTTATCAAGTGCGGCAAGCGCGAAAAACTTTGCAGGCAAACGGACTGTTATGAACACGAAATACGAAATCGTGGTTTATTGGAGCGAAGGCGACGGCTGTTTTCTGGCCGAGGTGCCGGAATTGCCGAAGCTCATCACCGACGGCGCGACGCGGGTTGAGGCGCTGCGCAATGCCGAAACCATGATTGAAGCGTATTTGCAAACCGCGAATGAAGCGGGCTGGTCGGTTCCTGAACCTTGCGGACGACTGGCGTTTGCGTAAACCCATGGCCACTGCTACCTATGCCGAAGTATCTTGGGAACGCATGAGCAACGCCGTGGAAAATGTCCGGCGACGGTTGCTCCGCGCGGCGCACGCTTTGGAGGACGCGCACGTTCCTTACGCCGTGGCTGGCGGTAATGCCGTTGCAGCCTGGGTTTCGCGCGTGGATGAAGCGGCGGTGCGCAACACGCAGGATGTGGACATCGTTTTGCGGCGCGCGGATCTGGCGGCGGCGCGTGGAGCATTGGAACGGGCGGGTTTTGTTTATCGTCATGTGGCGAGCATTGATATGTTTCTTGACGGGCCGGATGCCAAGGCGCGCGACGCGGTTCACATTGTTTTCGCCGCCGAAAAAGTCCGCGCGGATTACGCCGCGCCCGTGCCGGACGTTTCCGAAGCCGAGGAAACGGAAACCTTCCGCCTGCTTTCACTCGACGCGCTGGTGCGGATGAAACTCACCTCGTTCCGCGACAAAGACCGCGTGCATCTGCGCGACTTGATGGACGTGGACTTGGTGGATGCAAGTTGGCTGGAAAAAGTCCCGACGACTTTAAGACTACGCTTGCAGGAATTGCTGGATCACCCGGAAGGGTGATTTCACTTCGCTAGTTCCGCGCCCGGCAGATAAACCGTGAAGGTCGTGCCTTCGCCGGGCTGCGTGTGAACGTGCAACGCGCCGTTGCCTTCCTTGATGAGCCGCTGGACGATGTTGAGGCCGAGGCCGGTTCCTTGACGCGGGCCTTTCGTGGTGAAGTAAGGCTGGAAAATTTTCGGCAGCAGTTCCGGCGGGATGCCGGGGCCGGTGTCGCGCACATGCAATTTCACGAGCGGCGCGGTGTTGTTCAGGCTTTCGACGTTGAGCAGCCGGTCGTTCGGGCTGTCCTTCAATTCCGCGAGGTTCAGCGGCGTGCGCAACACTTCGCCGCCGACCTCGACGCGATGCGGCAGCGGCGAACATTGAAATGCGTTCACGCACAGGTTGAGCAAAATCTGGATGACGTCCGTGCCGTTGATCTTGACACAGATTTCACCATCGCTGCCGGCGAGCGGCGTCAGGCGGAATTCATTTTCCTGCAGGCTCGGATGCACGCGCACGAGCTGGTCGAGGTCTTTCAATAAATGATTCAAGCTGGCCGGCGCAGTTTCATCGCATTGCTGGCGCAGGAAGCCGAGGTAGCGCCGGGAAATCTCAATGCAGTTGGCCACCTGCCGTTCGATGATGCGCAGGCGTTCCTTGATGAACTCCAAGTCTTCCACGCCGAGTTGCGTGTTTCGGCTTAGTCGTTTGTTCAACAACTGCACGAACCCGGAAATCACCGTGAGCGGGCCGTTGATGTCGTGGATGATGCTGGCGTAGATGTCGCCGCGCGTCTTGGCGATCTGCTCCTCCACGCGCTGGTTTTGCAGTTCTTTGAGCAGTTCGTGGACTTTTTCCGCGCTGCTGTGGATTTCGCTTTCAAGCATCCGACGTTGCATCGCCTGGCTCACCGCGTTGCGGATGGTGGCGATGTCGAATGGCTTGTTGATGTAGTCGCACGCGCGGAGCCGCAACGCCTGCCGGATCGTGTCGGTCGTCTCGAACGCCGTCATCATGATCGCTTCGAGATCGGGGCGGACGTATTTGAGGCGCTCCAAAACTTCAATGCCCGACATTCCCGCCATGCGGATGTCCAGAATCGCCACGTCAATGTCGTGTTTCTGCGCCAGTTCGATGGCGGTCGGTCCGTCCTCGGCCATCAGCAAATCGTAATTATCTTTGAAAATCACCCGCAGCGACATCCGTGGCCCCTCTTCGTCATCCACAATCAACAACGTCCCGCGCCGCTTGGGAGCCGGCGGCGGCGCGATAAGTTCAGAAATGGCCGGGTTGGCCTGCGCGAGAGAATCAACTATGGCTGACATAACCAACCGACATTAACTTAAAAAAGCTGCGTCTCAAGCAGAAAGCGTCTGCCGCAACCACTCCAACGCCTGCGTCGCCGCCACTTCCTTGAACGTCGCGCGATCCCACGCATTCAAAAACTTTTTCACTGCCACGCCAGTTGATGACGCCAGCGCAATGAAAACTGTTCCGACCGGTTTGTCCGGCGAACCGCCGCCCGGCCCGGCGATGCCGGTGATGGCCATCGCAAAATCCGAACCAAATTTTTCGCGCGCGCCTGCCGCCATTTCCCGCGCCACCGCTTCGCTCACCGCGCCGTGCGCCGCGAGCGATTCAGCGCAGACGCCGAGAAATTTTTCCTTCGCCGCGTTGCTATAACTTACCACGCCGCCAAGAAAAACTTCCGACGCGCCCGGCACATTCGTCAGCCGATGCGCCACGTTGCCGCCCGTGCAGGATTCCGCCAGCGCCAGCGTCTTTTTGCATTCCATCAGAAGCTGCACCACAACCTGCTCGATTTCGTCGTCGTCAAAACCAAAAATGTTCGCGCCGAGAATTTTTTGCACCACGGCTTCACCGTCGCGGACAATTTTTTCCGCGCCCGCGCCGCTGGCTGTCAACCGCACGTCCACCGCGCCGGGCCGCGCGCAGTAACCCACTTCAAGCCCCATTTTCACGAGCGGCTGCAAATCGTTTTCCACCTTTTCCTGCACGCTCGATTCGCCGATGCCGCTCGTCCGCAAAGTCCGGCAGACAAAAATTTCATCCGCAAATTCACGCTTGAGCAGCGGCACGACGGAATCATCAAACATCGGCCGCAGTTCGCGCGGCGGGCCGGGCAGCATCACGAGCCACGAAGATTTTTTATCCGCGCGAAAATGGTTGGGTTCGATCTTCATTGCCAGCCCCGGCGCGGTTCCGTTTTGGTTCAGAAAAACCAGCGCACCTTCGGGAACAAAAGTTTCCACGCTGGTTTTTGCCGGACGCGGGCGGTTGTGTTTCGCGAAAAACTTTTCGATGTGCGCGAGAACGTTCTTGTTCTCGACCAGTTTTTTGCCGAGCAATTTCGCGATGAGTTCGCGCGTGAGGTCGTCCGAAGTCGGGCCGAGGCCGCCGGTGGTGATGACCAGATCCGCGCGGCTCAACGCTTCGCGCACAGCTTCTCGAATGTCGCGCGCCGCGTCGGCAATGGCGACCTGCCGCGTGACGACGTGGCCGAGGTCGGCAAGACGGCGGCAAAGCCACTGTTGATGCGTGTTGAGAACGCGGCCGAGCATCAGTTCGCTGCCGGTGTTCACAAGTTCGACGTTCATAAAACCGGAGTGAGGAAACCACGAAACACACGAAACACACGAAAAATTTAACAGACGGTGGCAGCATTTTGGACTGCGCTGGCAGAGCGCAGCGGCGACAGCGCTTTTGAGTCGGCTAATCCTAGGACGCTGGCTTGTTCCAAAGCGGCGTTGCGCTCCGCTTGCCGCCGCAGTCCAAAAATTATTTCTTCGGCGGCTTTGGCTTCGGTTTGCGTGCGTCCGCGTTGAAGGTTCCCAGCAGATAACTTTTTTCCGCGTCCGGTGTGCAGAGGTAAATTTTCCCCGGCAGCCGGTTGTTCGCCAGCGCGCCGAACTCCAGCCGCAGCGCGTAGCTGTCGTCGTAATTTTTCTTTTGCACCGTGCCGCTGCCTTCTTTCCAGCGGAAGGTCACGCGCGCCGCCTTGTCCGCGTTGGTGCTGACGTTGATGGTCTTGCCGGAAAGCGCCTCGGCCGGCGCGCCGCCGAAATGGATCATCGCGCCAAACTCCACTGGCCCGCGCGTGCCCGCTCGCAAGGTCAGCGTGCCGTTCTGAAAATTCGCGCGCTCGACGATAAAATCCTGTCCGTGAATCCGTCCGGCCACCGTCGCCTCGGGAATCGTCACCGCGTCGAGGCTCAACATCCAGTTCGTGTCGTTCGCCGGCGGCGCGACGATGGCGGGCTTGGCTGGCGCGGGCGTTTTGGCGGTTTTGTTCATGGCCGCCGGAGGATTTTGCGGCCAGCCGGTTTTGAAAAGATTTTCGCGAAAGACAAAAACGCCCGCTCCGGCTGCGCCAATCGCAATCACCAGGAGAATCAGGCCCAGTGGAAAACTTTTTGTGGCGGGCACGATGTTGGCAGTCGGCTGGACGACCAGCGGCACGGGCCGTTCGCCGACTTTGGTGCCGGTCAGAATAAATTTTGCATCGCCCGACGTGGGAGCCTGGGGCGCGGTGATCTTCTGGAAGCACGTCGGGCATTCCATCACGGAGCCGCCGCGCGACGAATCGCACATCATGTGCTGGCCGCACACGGGACACGCATATTTGAATTCGCTCATGCTACGATGACAATATTTCACATCCGCGCGGCGGCAGCAATCCACATTTTGTTCAGTCTTTGTGATTGAATTCACCAGCCATTTCAAAAAACCTGTGTTCATCCATGGTCAACTGTGGTTTTAATGGAGCAGCTAACATGAATAAAAAATCTCCCGTTTCCCGCAGCGGACGCTTCAACGGCGGTCCCGCCGCCGATGTCGCGCAATTCACCGAATCCATCTCGTTCGACTGGCGATTGTGGAAACACGACATTCTCGGCTCGCTCGCCCACGCCGCGATGCTCCACAAAATCGGCGTGCTCTCGAAAAAAGAATGCACTGCCATCATTCGCGGCCTCAACCAGATTGGCAAAGAAATCAAAGTTGGAAAATTCAAGTGGAAGCCCGAACTCGAAGACGTTCACATGAACATCGAGGCCGAGCTGACCAAGCGCGTTCCTGCCGGCGCGAAGTTGCATACCGCCCGTTCGCGCAA